>NZ_CAXTHO010000055.1:0-17723 GCF_964244015.1 uncultured Amnibacterium sp.
GTACAGCATCGGGCTGCCGCTCGTGCCGCTCGGTGTCGGGGACGTGGTCGACCGGAGCGCCTGGGTGCCCCACGTGACGCTGATCGGGAACTTCCTGCTGCCGGAGGGCGCAGCGGACACCGCGATCGCGGTGCTGCGCCGGTTCGCCGCCGAGGTCCCCGCGATATCAATCCGCGTCGAGGGCGAGGCCCGGTTCGGTCCGGACGGCTCGGTGCTGGTGGATCTCGTCGAGGCACCGCTGCTCCGCGACCTCCACGGCCGCCTGCTCTCGGCGCTGGAGGCTGCGATCGACGGGCTCGAGATGCTCCTCCCGACGCACACCCGCGAGGGCTACCACCCGCACCGGACGGTGACCGCAGGTGCTCGTCCCGCCCGCGGCGACGTCCTGACGGCCACGGACGTGATCCTCAGCGAGGTCGAGCCCGACGGGTGGCCCGGGTCGGCGGTGGTGCTCGCCGCCTGGCAGCTCGGCACGGGCGCCCCGGACGCGGTGGTCGGCGCCGACCTGGTCGACCGCGTGCTGGGCGCGCTGGCCGGGGTCCCGACGGTCATCGTCGGCGGGTGGGGCGTCGACGCGATCGTCGGTGAGCAGACGCGGCCGCACCACGACCTCGACCTGCTGGTCGAGGACGCCCTCGCCTCCGATGCGGTCGCGCGGCTGGAGGATCTCGGGTTCGCGGTGCGGTTCGTCTGGATCGAGAACGCGTGGACCGGCCGGGCAGGCCGACTCGTGCCCTCCGCGTTCGTCGCGATCGACGCCGCCGGTCACGAGGTCGACGTCCACACCGTGCCGCCGGAGCGGATCCCGGCACTGCGGACGACGGGCGTGATCGGCGGCGCAGCGGTCGCGTGCGCCGGGGTCCGAGCGCAGCTGGACATGCACACCGGATACGAGCTGCCGGAGCGGCAGCGCGGCGACGTCGAGCTGCTCCGCCGGCTGCTCAGAGCCTGACGAGACGCGGCAGCACGAGCTGCTGGCCCAGCGTCCACAGCGCCGAGCACGCCCAGTAGGCCGTCACGCCGATCGGGAACGCCAGCCCGGTCGCCGCGGTGACGAGCGGCAGGAGGAGCAGAAGGCGACCGCCCGGCGCTGCGGGCGCAGCCGCGACGGCGAGGTGCTGCGTGAGGATCTGCGCCCCTGCGCTGGTCACGAGCAGCCCGACGCCGAGCAGCACGGCAGGGAGCCCGCCGCTGAGCGCGGTCACCGCGAGCGGCGCACCGAACGCGACCGCTGCGGCGAAGGAGCCGAGCGAGGCGGCGCCCGTCGAGTGCGCCGCGTGCTCGAGCGCCTGGACCAGCGCGAGGAACAGCGGCAGCTGAATCAGCAGCGGCAGGAGCGCGCCGAGCGGGTGGACGCCGTGCGCGCGGTGGAGCGCGGCGGTCTCCTCCGCGAACGCACGGCGGGATTCGGGATCGGTGCGACCTCGGTAGCGGTCGCGGATCCTGGCCGCCTCGGGTGCGAGCGCGCGCATCCGCAGCCCCGAGCGGAACTGGCGCACGGCTAGCGGGAGGAGCGCGACGCGGACCACGCCGACGAGCAGCGCGACGGCGAGCAGCCAGGTGATCCCGGCGGCGGGATCGAGCCCTGCGTCGGTGAGCAGATGGTGGAGGAGGGACAGCACGGCCTCGACGGCGGTGCGGATCGGGAGGAGCACATCGGGCAGGGACATGGCGGAGGACACCTTCGAGCGAGGTCGACGAGCAGCAGCGTCCTCGAAGGGACGCGGGAGGGGTCCCCGGAGGGACGCAGGAGGCGCGAGCGGTCAGCGCGTCGAGCCGGGTGCCCTCGCCCGTCGGTGCCCCGCAGCGGCGGGATCGCTGACGCGCAGTAGCACGCGCAGCGTCGCGAACCCGGTCGCCGACGGGATCGGCACGACCACGCGCGGTGCGGAGACGGTCCGCAGCACGACGGCGATCGCCAGCACTGCCGCGAGCAACCCGGCGGCGAGCAACGCCTCCGCGCCCACCGCCTCCGGCCGCACGAGCAGCAGCAGGCCGGCGATCATCGGCTCAGCGTATGCCTGCGCAGTCGTGTTCACGGATCAGGGGATCCGGTGGCGCGAAGCGCCCCGGATCCCCTGATCCGTGAACACACGAGGGTCAGAGCTTCAGCGCGTCCTTCAGGAGGGCGATCAGGGCGTCGAGCTGGATCGAGGTCTCCCCCGTGATCTCGGTGTCGTCGCCGTCGAGGGCGCGGGCGGCGAGCGAGGCCTTCGAGTCGACGAGCTCCGCGATCTTCGCGTCGATGGTGTGCGCGGCGATGATGCGCCACGCGGTGACCGGCTCCGACTGCCCGATGCGGTGCGTGCGGTCGATCGCCTGCTGCTGCTCGGCGGCCGTCCAGGACAGCTCGGCGAGCACGACGTTGGAGGCGACCTGCAGGTTGATCCCGACGCCGGCCGCCGACAGCGAACAGACGATCGCCTTCGTCTTCTTGTCGTGCAGGAAGGAGTCGACCGCGCGCTCGCGGGCCGCGGCCGTCTGGTCGCCGCGGATCGAGACCGACTTGATGTCGCGGCGCGCGAACGTCGCCTCCGCCTGGTCCATCACGTCGATGTGCTTCGCGAAGAACACGACCTTGCCGGTCGATCGGGCGAGCTGGGTGGCGTAGTCCGCCGCGAGCGCCGCCTTCGCGGACCCGATCTTGCGGATCATCGTGAAGATGTTCTCGCCGGTCGTCGCGCTGCGCGACTCCTCCAGCTCCTGCTGCGCGATGAGCCGCACGAGCTGCATCTTCTGCTCGAGCGTCTCGGGCTTCCGACCGGCTGCGAGGGAGCGGTAGCGCTGCACGAGCCGCTGCTGCAGCTCCCGCTCCGCCTTCTGGATCGACCGGCCGGCGTCGTCGTCGAGCTCGACGGGCAGGTCGACCACGCGCTTGGCGGGCAGGTCGGCCGCGACGTCGACCTTGCGGCGACGCACGATGCCCATGTCGATCACCGCGTGCCGCGCCTCCGCGAGGAAGCCGGGCTCGGCGGGCGACAGCCCGGTCTCCTCCAGCCGCGCCATCAGCTCGGCGCGCGGCTTCGTGTCGTCGATCCAGCCGAGGAACTGCCAGATCGCCTTGAAGTCCTCGGTGCTGTTGATCACCGGGGTGCCGGTCAGGGCGAGCAGGAGGGGGTCGCTGCGACGCTCCCGCAGGGCGGCGGCGAGCGACAGCACGAGCTTCGACCGCTGCGCCGAGTGGTTCTTGATGAAGTGCGCCTCGTCGACGACCATGCCCTTGAAGCCGAGCGTCTTCAGCCAGCCGGAGTGCCGGTCGAGCACCTCGTAGTTCACGATCACGACGTCGGCGAACGCGTCCAGGTCGGCGCCGTCGCCGTGGATCACGGTGGAGGTGCGGTTCGGGATCCACTTCTGGACCTCACGCGCCCAGTTCATCTTCACGACGTTCGGCACGACCGCCAGCAGCGGGAACGCGTCGGCGACGGAGGCGGCGATCAGGCTCTGCGCCGTCTTGCCGAGGCCGGGCTCGTCCGCGAGGAGGAAGGTGCGGTGCCCGCGCGCGACGGCCTCGATGAACTCGGCCTGGTGATGCATCAGCTCGGTGCCGGCCGGCGCCCACCGCGGCTTCGCCGGCGCCTCCGGCAGCTCCATGTTCGTGACGCCGCCGCCGGCCTCGAACGCCTTGAACAGCGGCCCGAGCAGCTCCCAGTTCGCGAGGCGACGGGTCAGGTGCGGGGCCCGGCCGAGCGCGAAGTCCGGCGGCAGGAACGGGTTCGCGAGCACGCGGGCCCGGACGGAGACAGGGGTCACCTGGCGCTCGGCGAAGGGGTCGGAGACCGCGGGCGCCGACGGCGTCTCCTCGGCGGGCACCTCGTAACCCGCCTCCTGCAGCATGCGTCGGCGCAGCGACCGTGCCGCGTCGGACTGCCCGTGGCCCGGTTCCAGCAGCGTGATCAGGGAGGTGTCGCGTGCTGCGGTCTTCGCGAGGATCGTGGCCACGCCGTCGAGCCGCTTCAGCGTCTCCGCCCGCACGTCCTCCGCCATCTCCGGGTCCGTCTTCGCCCGTGCGCGCTCCTCGCGGACGAGCAGCGCGATCACCTGGAACTTCGTCCGGCCGGAGGGACCGACGGGACCGCGCGACGCGGCGGTCTCGACCTCCCGCACCGCCCGCGCCAGCACGGGGATGAGTCCGGTGTTGTCGAAGGCGCCCTTGCGAGGCGAGCGCGACCGGGTGGGGGTCGCCGTGGATCGATCCAAGTGGGTCTCCAGAACTGGGCCGTCCGCGCGGTGTGAGAGCCGCGGCGTCGCCGCGGACGCGGAACGAGAATGGAACGGGTGGTGCTGCGGCGAGGATTCTCGCCGCGGGCAGGGCTTCCGCGACGGGAGGGACGAGCGTCGTCCG
The DNA here is from genome assembly GCF_964244015.1 of uncultured Amnibacterium sp. Classification (NCBI taxonomy): domain Bacteria; kingdom Bacillati; phylum Actinomycetota; class Actinomycetes; order Micrococcales; family Microbacteriaceae; genus Amnibacterium; species uncultured Amnibacterium sp. The sequence continues at coordinate 4,346 of NZ_CAXTHO010000055.1, forward strand.
ACCGGCCATGAGCCGCTGCGTGACCAGGAGTCTACCCCGACAGCGGTCAGTGCCCCGCCGACTCCTCCGGCGCGGCGGGGGCCGTCGCCGGGCGCAGGGGGCCGCGCGCGCCGCCCTCCAGCACGCTGCCGTCCACATCGAACCGGCTGCCGCACACGGGGCAGTCCCAGCTCGACTCCAGGTCGTTCCAGACGACGACGCCGCCCGCCCGCGTGCAGGAGGCGGACACGCTCCGGATCACGTCGCCGGTGCGGCTCGTCGCGACGGGTCCGGCGTCGGTGCGGTGCACGACGCCCTGCCCCTCGCGGAGCAGCGTCAGATCGGCCGGCGCCAGGCGCCGCATCCCCGTCACGCGAGCCGACGCGGCGCGGACGTCGGCGACGAGACCGATGCCCTGACTCTTCGCCCGGGTCACCCTCCTGCCGATCGTGGTCGCCCAGTCCGGACGCGGCAGGGACAGCAGGTCCCGGCTGATCCTGATGCCGGCCGCGGCGCCCTGCGTGAGCCCCCACCCGTCGAAGCCCGACGCGAACGACACGGCGCCGCCGCCGCGCGGCAGCAGCCCCACGAAACCGATCGGGTTGAACGGGCGGTAGTCCTGACCGCTCCACGCGTCGGTGCGCACGAAGTCCGGCACGAAGCGCCGCAGCGTCTCCTCGACCAGGTCCGCACGCCGCGCCTCCGACCCGCCGACGCCGACGGGATGCGCCTGGCCGACGGCGTCGACGTGGCCGTCGGGGCTCATCGCGACGGTCGTGCTGCCGTCCGCGCCGAGCGCCGTCAGGATCGGGAGGGCATCCGAGCCGGAGGTGCCGCCGACGGCGACCATCCGGTACGCGGCCGTCTTCAGCACGTAGAGCCCGCGGTCGAGGATCGGGGTGCCCGTCGCCAGCACGACGTGACGGCCCTCGTACTCCGACGTCCCCGTCTCGACGACGTTCGTGCCTCCGGCGTGCACCCGGATGTCGAGCACGCGCTCGCGCTCCACGATGCGCACGCCCGCCTCGTGGGCGGCGATCGCGAGGGCGCTGAGCAGCCGATCGGACTCGACCCGGATCTGGTCCCTGAGGCGCAGCGCACCGAAGTGCTCGAACGGCAGCGCGTCCGCACGCTGCAGCTTCTCGAGCCGCAGCCCAGCCCGGTGCGCCGCGAGGTGCTCGTCGTCGATCCGGGTCGCACCGTCCGGCCGGGAGGCGACGAGGTAGGCGTCCCGCCGCTCGTGCGGCGTGCCCGCCTCCTCCAGCAGCCCGGCCAGCAGCGCGAAGCCGTCGGCGTTCATCGCCCGGTAGGCGGCCGCGTTCTTGCGCGCGGTCTCACCGCTCATCCGCCGGTAGGCGGTGCCGTGCAGCTGGCTGATCACCCCCACCGAGCGGCCGGAGGAGCCGCCTCCGACCGGCTCCGCGGTCACCACCACGACCCGGTGCCCTCCGCGTGCGAGCAGCAGGGCGGTGGTGAGCCCGACGACGCCGGCACCCACCACCACGTCGTCGACCACGTCCGAGGGCATGGGCGAACGGTAGCCGGAGCGCCTCCGCGCGGGATGAGCCCCCGGTCGGAGCCGGTCGCGATCCGGCGCGTCTCCTAGGCTTCCCGGGTGCCGAACCCGCCGTTCCTGCTGTCCGACGAGGTCGCCGAGGCGCTCGCGACCGGCGCCCCGGTCGTGGCGCTGGAGTCCACGATCATCAGCCACGGGCTGCCTCGACCGAGGAACCTCGCGGCGGCACGCGGATTCGAGGCGCTGCTCCGCGACGCGGGTGTCGTGCCCGCCACGATCGCGGTGCTCGACGGGGTGCCGCACGTGGGGCTCGACGACGGCGGCGTGCAGCGCATCGCGAACGAGGCGATGGCGAAGGCGAGCATCCGCGACCTCCCCATCCTGGCGGCCCGGGGCGCGAGCGCCGCGACTACCGTGGCCGCGACCACGCATCTCGCCGCGCTCGCCGGCGTGCGGGTCTTCGCGACCGGTGGTCTCGGGGGCGTGCACCGGGGCGCGACCACCACGTTCGACGAGTCGGCCGACCTGACCGCGCTCGCGGAGACCCCGTCGCCGTGGTCACGGCCGGGGTGAAGAGCGTGCTCGACATCGGGGCGACCCTCGAGCGCCTCGAGACGCTCTCCGTCCCCGTCGTCGGCTTCGGCACGACCGCGTTCCCGAGCTTCTGGCTCGCCGCCTCCCCCTTCGACCTCGACTGGCGGGTGGAGACCGCGGAGGAGGTCGCCGCGATCCTGCACGCGCAGGACGCCGCTCCCGACGACCGTCGCCCCCGACCCGGCCTCGTGGTGGCCAACCCGGTCCCCGCCGCCGAGCAGTGGAACCCGGCCGAGCACGACCGCGTGCTCGCGGAGGCCTTCGCGGCCGCCGACGCCGCGAAGGTGCGAGGCAAGGCCGTGACCCCGTTCCTGCTGTCGTTCATCGTCGGCGCGTCGGCCGGGGTCTCGCTCGAGGTCAACCTGAAGCTCGCGCAGAACAACGTGCGGGTCGCGGGAGCGATCGCGACCGCCTACGCGGCGCGGTGATCCGGGTCCTCGCGGTCGGGGACGTGATCGACGACGTCGTCGTCCGGCCCGCCGGCCCGATCGCGCCGGACACCGACACCCCGAGCGCCATCGAGCGCACCGCCGGAGGCTCCGCCGCGAACACGGCGTGCTGGCTCGCCTCCCTCGGCACCGCCGTCGGGCTCGTCGCCACCGTCGGCAGGGACGACCTCGAGCGGCACGCCGCGCTGCTGACGGAGAAGGGCGTGACGCCGCACCTGACGGCGGTGGCCCGATCGACGGGCACCATCGTGGTGCTGTCGCAGGGCGAGTCCCGCGCGATGCTGACCGACCGGGGCGCGAACGCCGAGACCGTCCCGGAGGACGTGGGCGACGACCTGCTCGCCGGTACCGCCGTGCTGCACGTCACCGGGCACGTGTTCGGGGGCGAGGACCGGGACCTCCGCTGGCGGGAGCTGTTCGCCCGCGCGCGGCGGGCGGGCGTCACGACCTCGGTCGCCCCGGGCTCCGCCGCGCTGCTCGGCGAGCTCGGCGGCGGGCGGTTCCTCCGGGTCGTCGACGGGGTCGATCTGCTCATCGCGAGTGTGCAGGAGGCGGCACTGCTGACGGGCGAGACGGATCCGGAGGCCGCGGCCCGGAGACTCGGAGCCGCGCACACGCTCGTTGTGGTCACCCTCGGCGCCGGCGGCTCCCTCCTGCTGCGGGACGGGGTGCTCGTGCGGATCGCGGCCGTGCCCACCGACGTCGTCGACGTGACCGGAGCCGGCGACGCCTTCGCGGCCGGGCTGCTCGCCGCGCTGCTCGACGGCGCGACGGACGCGGAAGCCGGCGCCCGCGCCGCCGCCCTCGCCGCACAGGCCGTCTCGAGGGTCGGCGCCCGCCCCTGACCCCTTCGCGGATCCGGATCCCCCCGCGGACCGTCGGAATGGCCGACCCGCCCCACGGGTCGCGCACCTCCGGGTTCACTGCGACGACGATGGCCATTCACCCGTCATCCATTCGGGGGGACGCGGGACGTCCCACCCGGCGAGTAATTTGTGCCGCCACGCACGAATGCCCGAGAGAAAGAGTTTCGACCGTGTCCAGCCGAGGCGCAGAAGGTTCGCATACCGCCAGGACGGCGGAGCACGCCCGTCCCGACCACTTCCTGCTGCACCTGAGCGACACGCACCTGCTCATCCCGGGCGGCAAGCTCTACGACGCGATCGCGCCCGAGCAGAGCCTGCAGCGGATCTTCGCGGACCTCGAGGCCTCCGGCACCCGTCCCGAGGCGATCGTCTTCACCGGCGACCTCGCCGACCACGGCGACCCGGAGGCGTACCGCCTCCTGCGTTCCATCGTCGAACCGGCCGCCGAGCGGCTCGGCGCCCAGGTCATCTGGTGCATGGGCAACCACGACGACCGCGCCACGTTCCGCCGCGAGCTGTTCGGCCAGGCGCACAACCGCCGCCCCGTCGACCGCGTCTACGACGTGAACGGCCTCCGCATCATCACGATGGACACCTCCGTACCCGGCCACCACCACGGCGAGCTCTCCGGCGCCCAGCTCGACTGGCTCGCGGAGGAGCTCGCCTCCCCCGCACCTCACGGCACGATCCTCGCGCTGCACCACCCGCCGCTGCCCTGCATCCAGGACCTCGCGGTGATGGTGGAGCTGCGCGACCAGGCCGGCCTCCGCGAGGTCGTCGAGGGCACCGACGTCCGCTCGATCATCGCCGGGCACGTGCACTTCTCGACCAGCGGCACGTTCGCCGGCATCCCCGTCTCCGTCGCGTCGGCGACCTGCTACACGCAGGACCTCACCGGCGAGGCCCGCGGCACCCGCCCGCAGAACGGCAACCAGTCGTACAACCTCGTGCACGTCTACGACGACATGGTGCTGCACTCGGTCGTCCCGGTCTCGGCCGGCATCACCATGTCGACCACGTCGGCGGCGGCGAGCGCCGAGATCCTCGCCGCGGAGGGCGTGACCATCGCGGCCGCCGTCAACAAGCACCTGCCGTCGCGCGTCTACGACCGCGTCGACGAGGAGCTCGAGGCCCTCACCTCGCCGATCTCGATCATCCGGCCGTGACCCGCGCCTCTCGCTGACCTCGCACCTCGATCAGCGGGGCGGGGCGGGGTGCGTGGCGGCGCGGCACCTCGATCAGCGGGTCGGGGTTTCAGCCCGCTTGCATCGTCGTCTCGTGCGCGTCGTCCGCGCGCTCCCAGGGGGCCGCGAGGGGGAAGTAGTTCTGCAGGAAGTCGGTCACCTTCACCGCGCGCACATCGGGCGCGACCTCGGGGAAGCTGCCGTCGTTCAGGCAGAAGAAGTCGAAGTCGCGACGCCGGCCGAGCCGCCTCAGCAGACCGAGTCCCTTGTGCGTCGTCGTGTCGACGTAGAGCACGTTCGAGTCGGTGTTCTGCACGGCCCGCCCGGTGAGCAGCGCGTAGTAGTGGTACAGGCTGTTCGTGACGGAGATGTTGTCCTTCGAGCGGAACGGGCTGGACGAGGTCGCGACGAAGTCGGCCTCGAAGACCCCCTCCATCTCCTCGATCACGGTCCTGGTCAGGGGCGCCGCCGCATGCTCGAGGTGCCGGGTGATGACGCGGCCGAAGCGCTCCCGCAGCAGCGCCCGGTTCACCCGCGCCGCGTTCTCGAAGCCGCTCCGCGCCGGGTCGTTGTCGCCGAGGCCGATGCGGGTGTCCGCCTCGATGAACCGGCTGATCCCGCCGGGCGAGAAGAACACCTCCGGGCGCAGGGGGCGGCCGATGAACATGTCGTCGTTCGAGTAGATGAAGTGGTCGGAGAGGCCCTCGATGCGGTGCAGCTGGCTCTCGACCGCCTGCGAGTTGTGGGTCGGCAGCACCGAGGGGTCGCGGAAGAACTCCTCGCTGCGCACGATGCGCACCCTCGGGTGCTCGATCAGCCAGGAGGGCGCCTTCGAGTCCGTCGCGATGAAGATGTTCCTGACCCACGGCATGAACGCGTTCACCGACCGGAGCGCGTACCGCAGCTCGTCGATCTGCCGGTAGCGCGCCTCGGAGTCGTCGCCCTCACCGACGACGTAGGACGCCATCCGCCGCGCACGAGCGCGCTGCCACTCCTTGTCCGTGCCGTCGACCCACGAGAACACCATGTCGATCGGGAAGGTGACGTCGGACACGAGGTCCGTGAACATGTCCCGGATCGTCGACCAGGTACGCCCGTAGCGCTCGGTCGTGTCGGGATGCATCTCCGCGGTGATGAACCGCCTGCGGGTGAGCGCGTTCGCCGCGGGGACCCGCACCTCCGCGCCCTGCCGCACCCAGAACTCGACGCGGACGCCGTCGGCGGGCTCGGCGTGCAGCACGCCGGCACCGTCCGCGCGAGGCCGGTACAGGGACAGGAGGCGGTCGGTGCGCGCCGGTGCGACGTCGCCGTCGGCGATCAGCACCGACTCGTCGCGCGAATGCAGGTTCCGCTTCAGCGCGACGGACAGGAACGGCTCGTCGACGCAGGCGGCGACGAGCGCACGCGTCACGCCGAGGCGATCCGACTCGTCGAGGGCGAGGATCGGCCGGTGCGCGTCGTCGCGGATCAGCAGGTACTCGATGTCCGCGGCGTCGAGCGCGTCGGCGAGGAACAGCAGGTCGGCGATCCGCGCCTCGGAGGAGGTCTCACCGCGCCCGGAGAGGGCGAGCACGCCGTCGATCTCGACGACGTCGGAGCGGGAGCGGATCCGCGAGGCCGGGCTCTGGAGGGGACGGAGCTTCGAGCGCACGGGCATGACCTGCGTCCCCTTCAACGGTGGTGGAGCTTCGCTGACGGTCCTCCTGCCGCGGTGCCGGGATCGGCACGGGTGCGGCGTCGTCGCGGCGCCCCGGGCGGGACGCTCCTGCGCCTGATGCTATCGGGCACGTCCGCCCGGCGAACGCCTGGTCGGCTGCGAGATCGCAGGCGCTCAGCCGAGCTGTGCGCGCAGCTCCTCGACCCAGGCCGCGTAGCCGGCGTCGGTGAGGTGGAGGCGGTCGGTGGTGAAGTCGGCGCGCAGCTCGCCGTCCTCCTCCGCGAACACGGGCCACAGGTCGAGGAACTCGGCTTTGACCGTCGGGGCGAACTGGCGCACGTGGATGTTGACCTCGCGGATCCAGTCCGCGCGCTCCCGCTCGCGGGGCAGCACCGAGCAGACGATCAGGCGCGCATCCGGCAGCTCGTGGCGGAGGTGGAACAGGATGTCCTCGAGGCCGCGGACGACCTGCTCGACCGTCGCCCTCCTGGACTCGTTCGTGCCGGCCATGACGACGACCGTGGCGGGGTGGCCCGCGACCACGCCGTCGAGCCGCGCGGCGACGTCGGCGGTCGTGTCGCCGGAGACCCCGGCGTTCAGGACCTCGATCTCGGGGAACGCCTCCTCCCACGGACCGGCCTCCGTGAGGCTGTCGCCGAGCAGGAGAAGCGGCCCGGGACGGGCCGACTCGGGCTTGGGGGCTTCTGTGTCGCTCACCCGGTCAGGGTAAGGCGCCGTCCTGGGGAGGCCAAACCTCGCCGCGTACGCTCGACCCCCGTGCCGCAGCAGCAGAACCCGACCGTCGAATCCATCGCCGCCCTGATCGACCACGCGATCCTGAAGCCCGAGCTGACGGATGCGGAGGTCGCTGCCGACCTCGACGTGGCCGCGCGGTGGGGCGTCTTCAGCGTCTGCGTGCGGCCGTCGGACATCCTCCGGTCGGTCGCCCGGCTCGCCGGGACCCCCGTGAAGACCGGCACGGTGCTCGGCTTCCCGCACGGATCCACGTCCACCGCCGCCAAGACGGCGGAGGCGCGGCAGGCGCTCGACGACGGGGCCGCGGAACTCGACATGGTGCTGCACATCGGCCGGCTGCGCAGCGGCGACCTGCAGGCGGTCACCGACGACATCGCGGCCGTGGTCGCGGTCGCGGAGGGCCGCGTCGTCAAGGTCATCCTCGAGACGGCGTTCCTGACCGACGAGCAGGTCGTCGGCGCATCGAAGGCGGCGGAGGCGGCCGGGGCGTCGTTCGTGAAGACCTCGACGGGGTTCGCGGGCGGCGGCGCGACGCTGCACCACCTGCAGCTGATGCGCGGAGCCGTCTCGCCCGCGGTGCGGATCAAGGCCTCCGGAGGCGTCCGCGGCCTCGACACCCTGCTCGAGATGCAGGCCGTCGGCGTCGACCGCTTCGGCACCAGCGCGACGGAGACGATCCTCACCGACGTGCAGCGCCTCGTCGCGACAGGCGCCGCCTCGGGCAGCACGGACAGCTCCTCCTACTGACGATCTCTTCGTCGTTCAGGAAAAACGGCAGGCGGAGCCGCCGTTCTTCCTGAACGACGAAGAATCAGCCGGTCAGGGCTCGGACGTGCTCCACGTCGAGGGTCATCTGGGCGATGAGCGGGTCGATACCCGTGTAGGCGACCTGGCCGCGGATGCGATGCGTGAACTCGATGTCGACGAGGTGCCCGTAGAGGTCGAGCGTCTCGTCGAGCACGTACGCCTCCACCTGCTTGGGCGGCACGCCGTCGAAGGTCGGGTTGCTGCCGACGGAGATCGCCGCGGGGTAGGTGACGGGCGGGTCGAACGAGCGGTCGACCAGGCGCCCCGCGTACACGCCGTCGGCGGGGATCATCCCGTCGGACTGCTGATCGAGGTTCGCGGTCGGGAAGCCGAGCTCCCGCCCGCGGTGCGCACCGTGCACGACCTCGCCGCGGACGGCGGGCGGGCGGCCGAGCAGCTCCGCCGCCTCCTCGATCGCGCCGGCGCCGAGCAGCTCGCGGATCCACGTCGACGAGACGCGGCGCGACTCCTTCAGCACCTGCTGCTGCACCTGCACCGCGAACCCGCGCTCACGCCCCATCCGCTCGAGCAGCGGGACGTCGCCGCGGCCGTAGCGACCGAACCGGAAGTCGTCGCCGACGAGCAGGCTGCGCATCCCGAGCGGGCCGAGCAGCACCTGGTCGACGAACGCCTCGGCCTCCAGCGACGCGAGCGCCTCGTCGAACCGCAGCACCACGGTCGCACCGACGCCGACGGATTCGAGCAGCTCGAGCTTCTGCTCCAGACCGACGAGCGGCGCCGGGCTCCTGTCCGGCCGCAGCAGCTGCAGCGGATTGCGGTCGAATGTCACCACCACGGGTTCGAGGTCGTCGCCCGCGAGCGTCAGCAGGTCCTCGATCACGACGCGGTGCCCGGTGTGCAGGCCGTCGAACTTGCCGATGGTCACCGCGGACGGTCCGAATCCGTGCGGGACCGATCCGAGACCGGCGAAGGTCTGCACGCTCACGCCTCCTGAGCGAACACGGCCCGCTGGCTGCGGAGGAACAGCAGGCCCAGGATCGGCAGCGCGAGCGGGATCAGCAGGTACTCGAGCCCGTAGTAGGCCCAGACGGTGCCGCGGTCGCCCGAGAAGGGGAACAGCGAGAAGTCGATCACGGAGAGGGTGCCGACGAGGAGCACGCCGACGAGCTCGATCGTGATCGCGACCTGCGCGACGCGGAACGCCGGCCGCCCCGGGGTCAGCAGGGCGATCGTGGCGATCAGGTAGACGACCCCGGAGAACAGCGACAGGACGTACGCCACGGGCGCGACCTGGAAGTGCGCGACGATCTCGAAGACGCTCCGCGCGAGCGCCGCGATCGTCATGATGAAGTAGAAGACGATCAGGGTGCGGCCCGCTCCGCTGGTCTTCGGCCGGGCGGAGGTGATATCGGTCATCGCCGCACGATTCTCCCACGCGCCTGCGACGCGCTCGGCGCTCAGGCGCCCTGCACGGTCCAGATGATCTGCATCCGGACGAACATCACCGCGACCGCGAAGCAGGCGATGCCGACGACGACGACCGACCAGCGGGTGCGCTCGGTGAGGGCCCAGAAGATCGCGGCCGGCGGGATGACGAGCGCGGAGATCAGGTAGGCCCAGAACTCGACCGGGTTGCCGGTGGGCCGGTTGCCGGCGAACGGCGCGGCGATCGCGATCACCAGCTGCGCGAGCAGCAGCACCTCGACCAGGGCGGCGCCGGCGAGGGTGAGGTCCGAGGGCTTCCGGCCGAGGAGACCGAGCACGATCGCGAGCACGGCGGCCGCTCCGGCGATCACCACGGCGACGTTCGTGAACGCCCCGATCACGCGCCGACCTGCTCGGTCGGGAGGTTCATCAGGACCCGCGTGCGCCCCGCCGCCACCTCGACGAGGCCGACCAGCGTGCCGTCGGCGGCGAGCGCCGCGACGACCGGTGCGTCGGCGAGGTCCACGGGCAGCCGCTTGCCCTGCTGCAGCGCGATCCGCGCCTCCTCGTCCAGTCGCAGCACCGGGAACAGCGTCGCCGCGATCGATGCGGGGCTGCGCAGGTCGAGTGGCGGGGCGAGCGGCGCCGCGTCCGCGACGTCGAACGGGCCGACCCGGGTGCGGCGCAGCGCGGCGAGGTGCCCGCCGACCGCGAGCGCCGCGCCGAGATCTCGTGCGAGCGCTCGGATGTAGGTGCCGGAGGTGCAGTCGACGACGACATCGAGCTCGCGGGCCCGGACCTCGACGACCTCGAACCGGCGGACGGTCACGCGCCGGGACGGCAGGTCGACCGTCTCCCCCGCCCGCACCAGCTCGTGGGCGCGCCGGCCGTCGACGTGCACCGCGCTGACCGACGACGGGATCTGGTCGATCTGCCCCGTCAGTGCGGCGACCTCCTCCGGGATCCGCGCGCGGACCTCGGCCGTCACGGGCGCGGGGTCGCCGAGCGGCGTCCCCTCCGCGTCGTCGGTGGTCGTGGCGGAGCCGAGGCGGATCGTCGCCTCATAGGTCTTGTCGAGCCCGACGAGGTAGGTGAGCAGCCGCGTCGCGCCGTCGATCCCGAGGATCATCAATCCGCTCGCCGCGGGGTCGAGCGTGCCCGCGTGGCCGACGCGACGGGTGCCCGCGAGCCGGCGCGCGCGCTGCACGAGGTCGTGCGAGGTCGGGCCGACCGGCTTGTCCAGGAGGAGCAGGCCGGCCGTCACGCCTCCATCGTCCCATCCGGGGCCGCCTGCCCCTGCTCCCGTACGGATCGGAATCGTCGTGCCGACGCCGGTCAACGGCCGCATCGTCGGCCGGGTGCACGGGGTGGCGGCGGACGGCCGCCTCGGCTGATTCCGTTTTGAAGGAACTTCAGGCCCTTCGGCCGAGAAGTTCCTTCAAAACGGAATCAGCAGGCGTCTTCGAACATTCGCCTCGGGTGGTTGGCGTCCGTCAGGTCGAACGTGGAGTTCGCGAGCTTGCGGGCGTCGAGGCGGCGGAACGCGAGGTCGACCAGCGCCGTCCAGGGCGCGCGATCGACGCCGGGCAGGCGCTCGGCGTCGCGCTCGCGCTCCTGCTCCCTCGACAGCTGCAGCCAGGCGCTCGTGTGCCAGATCCCCGCGAGGTCGCCGAAGTGGAGGAACGGGCCGGACACCACGAGCACCGCACGCTCCCCCGGCGCCTCCGCGAGCTCGCCCTTCCGATACGGACTCAGCACGCGCGCTCGAAATGCGGCCTCGTCGTAGAACCGCTCGGGCGCCGTGGACCGCGGGTGAGCGGCGAACGCGCCCATCGCCACGGCGGAGGACTCGACGCCCAGTGCGGTGATCGCGGCCGCGAGGTCGGTGGCGAACGCCTCCCGTCCGGTCGGGGTCGTCCCCTCCGCGGGATCCTCGATGCCGTCGAGGCCAACCAGCACGCGGCCTCCGGGATGCACCTCGAGCACCTCGCGGGCGTACTCGGCGATCACGTCCGCGCGGGCGGGCTCCCATCTGGCCATGGTCGCGACGGTAGCCGCCTACGCTCGACGCCGATGTCGGAGACGCGGATCCAGCAGGCGCGGGAGGCCGACGTGCCCGCGATCGAGCGGCTCGTCGACCGGACCACTCCGCTCGCGCCTCGGCTCGACTGGACGACCGTGATCTCGGCCCTCGGCGCATTCGTCGCGATCCAGGACGACCGGATCGCGGGCGCGATGGTGCTCTGGCCGCACCCGGACCACATCCGGATGGAGGTCCTCACGGTCGACCTGGCCGTCCGAGGAGCCGGGGTCGGCCGGGCGCTGCTCGATCACGCGGAGCTGCTCGCCATCGCGAGCGGGACGAACTCGGTCCGCCTCACCTCCGGATCGGTCACCCCCGGTGTGCTGGCCTTCGCCGCCCGGCACGGCTTCGCCGACCGCGACGGGGTGCTCGAGAAGCGGCTGGCGTGACGCCGCTCGACGCCGCGCTCGTCACCGACTGGTTCGCCGAGCACGCCAGGGACCTGCCGTGGCGCCGGCCCGGGTTCAGCGCCTGGGGCACCCTGGTCTCCGAGTTCATGCTGCAGCAGACCCAGGTCGCCAGGGTCGTGCCGATCCTCGAGGAGTGGCTGGTCCGCTGGCCGTCCCCCGCCGACCTCGCGGCCGCGCCACCCTCCGAGGTCCTGCGCGCGTGGGGCCGGCTCGGCTACCCGCGGCGCGCGCTCGCGCTGCACGCCTGCGCCACGGCGATCGCCGAGCGGCACGGGAACCTCGTGCCGGACGACGTCGACGCGCTGCTGGCGCTGCCCGGCATCGGCGACTACACGGCCCGCGCGATCGCCGTCTTCGCGCACGGCCACCGGCACCCCGTGGTCGACACGAACGTGCGCCGGGTGATCGCCCGCGCGGTGCAGGGCGTCGCGGAGGCGGGCGCACCGAACGCCAGGCGGGATCTGCCGGCGATGGAGGCGCTGCTACCGCACGACCTCGCCGCGCAGCGCGCGTTCAACGCCGGGCTGATGGAGATCGGTGCGATCGTCTGCACCGCCCGCTCGCCACGGTGCGACGAGTGCCCGCTCGTCGCCGTCTGCGCGTGGCGGTCGGCCGGTTCCCCCGCCTCCGACGGCCCTCCGGTCCGCAAGCAGGCACGCTTCGAGGGCTCCGACCGGCAGCTGCGCGGCCGCGTGATGGCCGAGCTGCGGGCGAGCGACGTGCCGGTGACAGAGGAGGAGCTGGCGCAGGTGATCCCGGAGGCGGAGACCCGCGCACGGATCCTCCGCGGTCTGGTGGCGGACGGCCTGGCCGCCGCGTCGTCGGAGGGCTGGACCCTCCCCGGCTGAGGTCAGGACTTCGGAGGCGCCTGCACCGACACGCTCTGGCGGGCGAATGCGCCCGTGACCAGCAGCGCGGCCGCGCCGACCACGTGACCGAGCCGGAACGGCTGGCCGGCGAATGCGAACGGGAGCACCGGGTTCCACAGAACCGCGACGACGAGCGGGACGGGCAGCCACGCCCACTGCCGCGCCTGCCAGACGAAGACCGCGGTGATCACGGCGAGGATCGCGACGCCGAAGCGGATGAAGAGGTACCCGTCCTGACCGACGAGCAGCAGCCCGCCGAGGAGCACGATCATGCCGACGGTGGCGGGGGCGAGCGCACGACGCTGCTTCCGGGACCCGTATCGGTTCTCGAGGGTGGGCGGCGTGCGGGCGGCGTTTCGGCGCTGCGCCCGGTTGCCGCTCACCCGCCCTGTCCTGAGCCCGTCGAAGGGTCCTCGGCCTCGCGCGGCTTCACGTACGGGTCGGGGTCGCCCGCGTACTGCGCGCCCTCGGCGAGCGCCCTGGTGGCGCTGTCGTGCTCCCGCGCCGTGGCGAGCAGACCCGCGACCACCGCGGCGTTCTCGGGGATCGCGTCGGGGATGAACTCGAGCGACGGGGTGAGGCGGGCGTGGATGTTCCTGCCCACCTCCGTGCGCAGCAGCCCGGTCGCCGACTTCAGAGCGGCCGCGGAGTCCTCGCGCTCCTGCTCGGTGCCGTAGACGGTGAAGAACACACTCGCGTGCTGCAGGTCCCCGGTCATCCGGACATCGGTGATCGTCACGAAGCCGAGACGCGGATCCCGGAGGCCCTTCTCGAGGCGCTTCGCGATGATCTCCTTGATGAGGTCGCCGAGCTTCGCCGCCC
>NZ_CAXTHO010000056.1:0-17570 GCF_964244015.1 uncultured Amnibacterium sp.
TTCTGCGCGCCCGGAGGGACTCGAACCCCCAACCTTCTGATCCGTAGTCAGATGCTCTATCCGTTGAGCTACGGGCGCACGCCGCCGAAGCGACCGGTCGATGTTACCAGCACACCGCAGGCGGGCCCTCCGCCGTCCGTCAGCGTCGGGCGTGCGTCCAGGTCAGCAGCTCGTCGAGGGGCCACGTGGTCACGATCCGCGCAGACGGCACGCCGGCGGCGGCGGCTCGCTCGGCGCCGAGGCCGAGCAGGTCGAGGTGGCCGGGCGCGTGCGCATCGGTGTCGATGCTGAACAGGCAGCCCGCGGCGATCGCCTCCGCCAGCAGGTCGTCGGGCGGGTCCTGCCGCTCCGGCCGCGAGTTGATCTCGATCGCGACGCCGGCGTCCGCCGCTGCCGCGAAGACGCGAGCGGAGTCGAACTCCGACTGCGGGCGCGTGCCGCGGCGGCCTTCCACGAGTCGCCCCGTGATGTGGCCGATCACCGACGTGTGCGGATCGGCGATCGCACCGAGCAGTCGGGCGGTGATCTCGTGCCGATCCGCCCGGAGGCGCGAGTGCAGGCTGGCGACCACGACGTCGAGGCGGTCGAGCAGGGCGGGCTCCTGGTCGAGGGTGCCGTCCTCGAGCACGTCGACCTCGATGCCCGGCAGCAGTCGCATGCCGGGTCCGTCGAGTGCGGCGACGACGTCGAGCTGCTCGGTCAGGCGTTCCGCGGTGAGGCCGTTCGCGACCTTCAGGTTGGGGGAGTGGTCCGTCAGCGCCAGGTACTCGCGACCGAGGATCCGCGCGGCCTCGACCATCGACTCGATGGGCGTGGTGCCGTCGGACCATTCGCTGTGGGTGTGCAGGTCGCCGCGGAGCAGGGAGAGCAGCTCGCGTCCGGCATCGGAGGAGGGCGCTTCCGCTTCGTCGCGGAGGCGCTGCAGGTAGTCGGGGGTGCCGCCCTCGAGCGCCTGGGTGATGACCTCGAGGCTCCGACCTCCGATGCCCTTGGTGCGGCCGAGGCTGCCGTCGGCAGCCCGCGCGCGGAGCTGGTCGTCGCCGATGTCGGCGATGGCCGCTACCGCTCGTCGGAACGCCTGGATCCGGAAGGGCTCGGCCCGATCGCGCTCCAATCGGAACGCGATCTCGGCCAGGGCCTCCTGCGGGGTCATCCGACCAGTGTCGTAGCAACGGACCTGTCGGGCGACTTCGGTCCTCTCGGGGCCTCCGCCCGCGGCTCCTCCGCCTGCGACGAGGCTTCGGCGTGGTGCTGAGTGAAAGGATGCGGCGCTTGCCGGACATTACTGATCATGAGCACCACGCAGCACGAGCAGACCGCTCGGTTCAACGCGATCGTCGGCGGGGGCCTCGAACCCGTTCGCCGGTACCTGCTCCGTCGAACCGATCCTTCGACTGCAGACGATGTCTTGGCGGACGTGCTCCTCGTCACGTGGCGGCGAATCGATGACGTGCCGAGTGAACCCCTCCCCTGGATGTTCCGTGTCGCGGCCAACCAATTGCGGAATGCGAAGCGGGGGCTCCGGCGACAGGAGCTGGTAGCAGCGCGGCTTGCCGACGAGCAACGCGGTGCGCTCGACGACTCTCACGGCGACGCGGTGCGGCTTGCTCTGTCCAGTCTCCGGCCACCCGACGCGGAGTTGCTTCGACTCTGGGCGTGGGAGGGGCTGCAACCGGCGGATATCGCGATCGTGCTTCGGATCACACCGAATGCGGCCGCGATCCGTCTCCACCGGGCCAAGGCGCGACTGGGAACAGCGCTAGAAGGACAACTCGACTCTGAGAAGGCGCGACGATGAAGAGGGATACGAGAATGACCGACGAGAACCTGCGCTCCGTGCTGGCTGAAGTCGACCCCACGGCAGGAGAGGCGGATCTCAGCGAGCCGAGACGTGCAGAGCTCGTCGCTCGGGCGATCGCGACGCCTCGACCTCGACGACTGACGTCCCGCGTCGTCGTTCCGATCACTCTGGCCGCCACTGCGGCGGTCGCGGTCGCTGTCCTTCTGGGCGGAGGTCTCGAAGACCGGGGCCGGCCCACGACATCGATCGCCCTAGACCTGGGCTCGACCGCTGGAGCTCAATGCGCCCCGGTCGCGGATTTCGCGAACGACGGTCTCCGTGAAAGCAGTGTTGCGTTCCGCGGGGTCGTGACTTCGGTCGGGAGCGACACCGTCACCATTCAGCCTCGCCATTTCTTCAGGGGTGGCGTCGCCGACGGTGAGAACGTCGCCCAAGTGCTTCTGCGGACTTCCGGCGAGGGAGCCGAGGACCTCGCGCAATTCGAAGACGGCCAGTCCGTATTGGTGGCTGCCGTCGATGGCAAAGTCGAAGGTTGCGGCTTATCCGGCACTGCATCTGAAGAATTGACTCGAATCTACGCGTCCTACTTCGGTTGACGGGCGCTCTGCAGAAGCTGCCGCGCCCGATCGCGGGCACCCGAACCCCCTCGAGTGGCGCTTCCGGGCGACACTGTGGCGGTCGACCCGAGACATCGACTCGGAGGGGACACCCGAGCGTGGGGCTGACACAGAGCCCGCTCGCTCACCGCACCGGCGTCATACCCGTGCGGGCTCTTGCGCGCGGAAGCGGGCGGTTCGCTGCCACCACGGAGCGTTCAGTGTCTCGACGTCGCCCGCCTGGATCGTTCGCTGCTCGCCGACCTCGACGCCGGCGGCGGGGAGCAGCTCGGTGAGGTAGTCGGCGATGCCGAGGCTGGCGGAGAGGCCGGTCGAGCGGATGGCCGCGACGTTGATGAATCGTCCGTTGCGGGCCGAGGGGCCGACGACGTAGTTCGTGTCACGCCCGGCGGGACGCAGGCCGGCGTACTGCGCGACCGGCGTGAGTCCCTCGAGGTCCGGGAACTGCGCCTTCGCCTTCGGCAGGATCTCCTCCCGTGCCTCCGGCCGAACGCTCCAGTCGTTCTTGTCCGTGAGGTCGACCGCCGTCGGGCCGGTGGTGACTCGTCCGTCGAGAGTGGGGAAGACGAGGACGCCCTTGGTGCGCTTGGTCGGCACCGGCAGCAGGATCTTCTCGAGCCGCTTGCCGTCGGGGAGCTCGAAGACGAAGAACTCGCCCTTGCGCGGGTAGATCTCGAACGAGTCGTCCCCCACCAGCCGAGCGACGTCGTCGGCGTGGAGACCGGCGGCATTGACGACGACCGTCGAGTCGAGTGCGCGGTCGTCCTCGAGCGTGAGTATGAACCGGTCGGTGTGATCTGCGATGGCCACGACCTTGGCCTGGGTGAGCACCGTTCCTCCGGCGGCTCGGCCGGATGCGGCCATCGCGAGCGTGAAGGCGACAGGATCGGTGACGGACTCACCGGGGACGAGGAGCGCGCCGTCGCCTTCGCGGATCTCCACGTGCACGCCGTTGCGAGCTGCGTTCTGCGCGAGGTCCCGGACGGTGTCGCGGTCGGAGTCCGAGTGCGGCACCAGTTCGGCGCCGCACTGCAGGACCGGGACGTGGAGCGCGTCGAGGACGGCGGGGCGGATCTCGGCGCTTCGGACGATCAGCTCGGTCTCGAGCTGGCCGGGGGTCGAGTCGAAGCCGGTGTGCAACACGCCGGAGTTGGTCCCGCTCGCGGAGTAGGCGAGGTCAGCGTCGGCTTCGAGCAGAACGACGCGCACTCCGCGGTGCGCGAGCGTGAAGAGGATCGCGGCACCCACGACTCCGCCGCCGACGATCGCGACGTCGTACTTCGGCTGGTTCATCTGGAGTCTCCTGGTCGATGATTCGAGTGGGGGCGGGTCCGGCGACGCGCACGCCCGGCCGCTGGGCGATGTCGGGCTCGGCGCGTCGGAGGATCGAGAACGACGCGAGGTCGGAGTGCGGTCGCGCAGGGTCGGGCGCCCATGTTTCCGTCACGTAAATCTCCTCGAACGAGCTCACATGGAGTCTTGCGCCCTCCAAACCGATCTGTCCATACTCATCCACATGTTCGGGCAATACTCCCCAGAAACGGGCACAAGTGCTCGCCGTTGAGCGCAGAGCGCGCATCGTCGAAGCCCTTCGCGACGTGCGCTCGGTGAGTACGGATGAGCTGTCCCGCCGTCTCGAGGTGTCGGTCGAGACGATCCGCCGCGATCTGCTGTCGCTCGAGGAGCAGGGACTGCTCGAGCGCGTCCACGGCGGAGCGGCCGCTCCGGAGAACCGGTTGGCGGGGGACGAGGCCTCGTTCCCTGAGCGGGAACAGACGAACGAGTCGGCAAAGCTCCGAATCGCTGCTGAGGCGGTTTCGCTGCTCAGCAACGGGCAGACCGTGATGATCGACGTCGGTACCACCGCTCTTGCCGTCGCTCGAGCCATCCCGTCGTCGTGGTCGGGCACGGTCGTGACGTGCTCACTGCTCGCTGCCGTCGAGTTGGGGAACCGCGCCAACATCGACGTCCTGGTCTGCGGGGGCCGCGTCCGCGCCGGCGACTTGACGCTGTCGAGTCACTTCGCGCGCGAGTTCTTCGAAACCGTGCATCCCGACATCGCGTTCCTCGGCAGTGGCGGCGTCGATGCGCAGGCCGGTCTGACCGACTACCACCTCGACGAGGTGGATGTGAGGCGGACCGTCATCCGCAACAGCCGCAACTCCTGGATCCTCGCCGACTCCTCCAAGTTCGGGCACGTCGCTCAACACTTCGTCGCCCGCCTCGACGCCGTTTCCGGACTCATCACCGACCTCGGACCCGACGAGACGCTGGCATCGGCGATCACCGACCGGGGCGGCGTCATCCGCGTGGCCTGAGCACCACCTCCTGCACCACTCGACCACCGCAGACCGAAGGAATCGTCATGTCAGATCAGACAAGCGCCACAGCGCTCGGGTCAGATGCCCGCTCCGTCCAGCAGTTCGGGTACGAGCAAGAGCTGAAGCGCGGTACCGGCAGGTTCGCGTCCTTCGCCGTGGCGTTCGCGTTCGTCTCGATCGCGACCGGCATCTTCACCACCTACGGAGCGGTGCTCAACAGCTCCGGTCCGGCCGGCATCTGGACCTGGCCCATCGCGGTCGTGGGCCAGGTCATGGTCGCGCTTCTGCTCGGATCCCTCGCCGCCCGGATCCCGGTGACCGGCTATGCGTATCAGTGGATGTCTCGTCTGGCGAACCCGGTGCTCGGCTGGATCATGGGCTGGATCTCGTTCACCTTCCTCGCGATCGTCGCGGTGGCGGTCGACTACACCATCGCCTCGACCGTGCTCCCCGTGCTGCTGGGCTACACCGGGACGGCCGCGAACACCGCGCTGATCACGGCCCTCGTGCTCGTGATCCAAGGGCTGCTAGTCGCGTTCTCGACCACGTGGACGGAGCGGGTGAACGGATTCGCCGTCACGGCCGAGCTGATCGGGATGCTGCTGCTCGTCGTGCTGCTGCTCATCGTCGGCTTCGTGGCACAGGAGATGAACTTCGCGAACCTATTCGCGACCGCACCGGTCAGTGGATCCGGCTACTTCGCCGTCGGCACGCTCACCCAGGTCGGCCCGTGGGCGCTCGGAACCCTGCTCGGCGCCTTCACGATCGTCGGATTCGAGTCCGCGGCGAACCTGGCCGAGGAGACCAAGGAGCCCGCGCGCGTCGTGCCGCGCGCCATGGTCCAGGCGGTTCTCGCCTCCGGCATCCTCGGCTTCCTGTTCCTGCTCGTCGTGACGATGCTGGCCGGCGACCCGGCAGAGCTCGCGAAGTCCTCGACTCCCATCGCGGACGTCGTCACCCGCGTGCTCGGACCCGTGGTCGGCAACGTGCTGCTGGTGCTCGTCGTCATCGCCATCTTCGCCTGCGGCATGGTCATCCTGATGAGTGGCGTGCGCCTGGTGTGGGCGATGTCCCGCGACAACCGGTTCCCCGGCCATTCCCTGTTCGACAAGGTCAGCCCCCGCACGGGTACGCCGTTCGCGGCCACCGTGCTCATGCTCGTGATCACCGAGGCGATCCTGCTCGTCTTCGCCTTCCAGACGGACGCGCTCTTCACCCTGTTCGGCGCCGCCACGCTCCTGCCCGCTGTCATCTACGCGGCGACCGTCATCCTCTACATCGTCAAGCGCAAGTCGTTGCCTGCCAGCCAGGGGTTCTCGCTCGGTCGATTCGAAGTGCCCGTCATCGTGCTGGCGTCCATCTGGCTGCTGTTCGAGCTGTCGATCTTCCGCGACGCCTCGTTCGCCTCCGCGTGGCTGTACGTGGTCGTCATGGTCGTCATCGGCGGGATCTACCTCGTCGTGCTGCTCGCCCGCCGCGGCGTGAAGGGCCTCGCGATGCCGCACATGGGTTCCATCGATGCGGACGCGAAGCCGATCGCGCTCGAGTCCGACCGATGACGACCGTCCTGGCGATCGACCAGGGCACGTCCGGGACGAAAGCGGTCGTCGTCGACGCGGACAACCGGATCCTCGGGGTCGGTGAACAGGTCCTACGGCCGACCTACCTTCCCGGCGGCCTGGTCGAGCAGGATCCCGACACCCTGATCGAGAGCGTCCTCGCCACCGGCCGCGCGGCGATCGAACAGGCCCGCGTGCCGGTGGACATCGTGACCATCGCGAACCAGGGCGAGACCGTGCTGGTGTGGGATCCGGAGACCGGTGCGCCACTGTCCGACATGATCGTGTGGCAGGACCGTCGTGCGGAGGAGCAGTGCGACGAGCTCGATCCCCACCGCGAACGGATTGCGCAGAAGACCGGGCTGGTGCTCGACCCGTACTTCTCGGCCCCCAAGCAGGCATGGCTGCGTCGACACGTCACCAAGCACGGGGTCGTCACCACCTCCGACACCTGGCTGCTGCACCGGCTGACCGGCGCATTCGTCACCGACGTCTCCACCGCGAGCCGCTCCCTCGTGACCGAACTCGACACCGGGGACTGGGACCAGGAACTTCTCGACCTGTTCGGGCTCGGTGACGAACCGCTGCCGACGATCCTCGCCTGCGATGACATCGCGGGCGAGACGACCGCGTTCGGTCGCCCCATGCTGGTCGGCGGACTCGTCGTCGACCAGCAGGCCGCGCTGCTGGCCGAATCGTGCCTGCAAGTCGGCGAAACCAAGTGCACGTTCGGCACCGGCGCGTTCCTGCTCGCCAACACCGGCACCAGCGCGCTCCGATCATCTACAGGTCTGGCGGCTTCCGTCGCCTGGCGGGTTGCTGGTGAGACGACCTACTGCCTCGACGGGCAGGTGTACACCGCTGCCTCCGCGGTGCGCTGGCTCCAGCAGCTGGGGTTCATCCACGAGCCAGCCGATCTGGACCACGTCGCGGCGCCGGACAACGCGGGTGTGTTCTGCGTGCCTGCTCTCGCTGGGCTCGCGGCACCGTGGTGGCAGCCCAACGCCACAGCCAACTTCACCGGCATGACGCTCTCCACCGGGCCGGAGCACCTCGTGCTCGCGGTGCTGCAGGGCATCGCGGCCCAGGTCGGAGAACTCGTGCGGCTCATCTCGAACGACCTCGGCACCCCGCTGAAGCGGCTGCGCGTCGACGGTGGCCTCACCCGCAGTCGCAGGCTCATGCAGGCCGTCGCCGACCAGCTTCAGATCGAGATAGAGATCTATCCCTCACCGCACGCGACACCGCTCGGCGCGGCCGCATTCGCTCGATGCGCGACCGGCGGTGACCTCTCTGAGTCCATCGTCCCCTGGACACCGAGCGAGCGGTACGAGCCGCACTGGAACTGGGCCCGTGCGGAGGAATTCCGTCAGAACTGGCTCGCCTCGGTACCGGCCGGCTGACCGCGGACGTCCGCCGCGGACGGCGTCAGCATCGAATTCACCCGCATCACGGCGACGCACGGTCGGCGTGAGAAGGTCCGGCGGCTGTTGCAGCGGTGTGCATCACCCAACCTCCGCCACGCCGCCCTGGCGTTCCGGCCAGAATCACGACCCCATCCGGGATCGGCATCTGGCTCTCGAGCAGGTCTGGATCCCGTGCTGTCGCCGGGTCGTCAGTTCGGGCGGAGCGCGGAGCTCCAGAGCTCTTGTTCGACTCGGTTGGCGAAGTCGCGCAGCGACGTGAGCTCGTCGGGTTGCATCGAGCGCGGTTGCGTATCGGTGATGCAGAGCATCCCGATGCGGTGCCCGTCCCAGCTTCGGATCGGGTATCCCGCGTAGAAGCGGATGGCGTTCGGGCCCCGGAAGAGCGAGCTCCCGTCGAGGCGGGCGTCACGCTCCGTGTCGTTGATGACAGTCAGCTGGTCGCTCTGGATCGCGTGGGTGCAGGCACTGATCTCGCGCGGCGAGGTCAGGGGTTGCGCGGCCGTGGTGGCCTTCTGCCACTGCACCGGCCCGTCGATGATGTTGATGTGCGCGTCCGAGGTACCGAACATCAATCGCAGCTGCCGCACGATCGCGTCCATGAGCCCGTCGGAGTCAGGCGTGAGCCGCATCGAATCCAGCGCCCGCTGCCGGAATCGCTCGTCCTCCGGTCGGTCGCGGTTCGCGCGGGCCGAATCCGGGCCGAGATGTCCATCGGCTTCGACGAGCTGGGGATAGAGGCGCGACACGATGTTGTCGGCCCATTCCTCATACGTGTCCGGAGCGAACCTGCTGCCGACTTCCCGGGGCTGAAGCGGTTCCACCAGCCTGCGGTACCGGATCCGCTGCGTCAGCGCACAGGTCTGCTCGGTGATCGCGCCGAGCCGGTCAGCACGCCCACTCGTCGAGCGGTCATACCGGTCTGTCCCGAAGGGATGAGACACGTGGGCGGCGTCCCACACGAAGATCGGCGCGACCTTCGCGGTCTGGCTGAGCAGCACCTGGGCGAGACTCGCGAACAGGATCTCCCACTTCCCCTCCGGCACTCCTCCCACCGCATAGCGCTCCCCCAGCACGACGACGACGGCGTCGTACCGGTTCAGCCGCATCCCCCGAAGTCCGTTCAACGCCCGGTTCCCGGTCGGATCCGCGTCGACGATCACGTCCAGATCCACCCCACGTCCGGAGCGGGCGGCGAGGAGATCGGCGACGTGACCGGGCAGCCCGAGGTTGTGGGTGCGAAGACCGCGGCCTTCCAGCACTCCACCACCGAACATCAGCACCCGATAGGGGCGCCGACCCGAGCGGTGCAGCCCGGCCACAGGATCGGGACGAGCCTCCAAGTCCGCGACGGCGGAGTGCGCGGTCGCCTGGGTGTTCCGCAGCAACGCCCGTAACGCCGGCAGCCGCGCCCGACCCACATCGTCAGCAGTCGTACTCATCGTGCTCTCCCTGCATTCGAGACCACAGCACGTCCGATACACCGGACGTGCTGGCCAGTTCCTGTGATGCGGGACACGTCAATCGACCTCGCACTGCGCGTCCTCGGTTGACGTACCCGAGTATGTCGACCGCTTTACCGCATGTCACCACCGTCTTCTGGGGGTCAGTGATCCGTTCCAAAGCCCACGCCGATATGCGTCCCCGCTCGCGCCGCGGTCATCGTCGGGCAAATGTGCGCGGAAATGCCACCTCACAAATGACTCGTCCGCGGCCGCTCCGCCGTATCGATCATGGGACCTTGGTCCGTGTTTTCCTACCCGAGAAGTTGAACGAGCACCGCGCTCGTGCAGCAGGAGTTCAGTGATTTCGAGTCGGGCGTTGAGCGAGGAGTTGCGGGACGGACGAGGTCGAGACGACGAGATCGTAGAAGGCGCGGTCGAGCATCGAGGACATCCGGAGGAGGTCATGACGCGCGTCTTCTGCGGTCCACCGAAGGCGATGGCCGTTGAGCGGGAGCCCATTGATGAGCGCTCGTGGTGTGCGACGCAATTGCGGAGATCGTTTCCGCTGAACGGACGCAGCTCACAACGTCGGTAGTGCGACAGACGCTGGGGTGCCGAGATCCGCTGCTGGTAATGTATTGGCGGAGCCGCCGGTTGATCTTTTTCTTTGGTGTCGCGCTGCCATGGGCAGCGTGGGTTGCAGAAGAAGACAGGGCAGTTCGTGTCGGCCGTGGCTTGCGCGGACTCAGGATCCAGGACTCAGGGCTGACCAGAAATGAGTACCGGCCCGGTAGCCCCCCATTGCTGTCACCAAGCGATGCATTGGCAACCACATGAAAACTCACCACGACTTCGTCACCGAGCTCATCTTGAAGCAAACGTGTCAGGCCCCGCCCCCTGGACTGAATGGCGTCAAGTTCCTCGGGGGAGCTCTGCAACATTTGGTCACCCCAAACTCGCACTTGGTCAGTAAGTCGCTCCGTTAGACATAAGGAGGCTCCGGATATCTCCCCCAAGGCTCACCGGGGGTTCTATTCCACAGATGTGAGCTTTCGAACTCCGGTGATACCAGGACCACTTTACGGACACTCGCCACCGCCGCATCATGGCACGCATCCAGCTCCCGGGTCACCGGTTGCCGTCTATCCGACAGCTCGCCGGAGACCTCGGCATCACTCCCGGCACCGAGGCGTGGGCGTTCACCGAGCTCGAGTCGACAGCCCCGTTTGTCATTTGTCGTCTGGGTGCTGGATATGCGTAACGGCGGTGATTCTGTGCTGGTAATCGGCCACACGGCATTCACGACGCACACGGTAAATTCGGCCCGAAACGGGGTCCTCTAGTCGGGAATCGTCTCCAACGAGCACGCAGCAAGTTCCGCCGTTCCTACACCGATCCCACTCCGCACCCACGAGGAGCCGACTCATGAACACCAATTTCCCGTCAGACGCAGAGATCGCCGCACGACTCACCAGTGGCACGCCACACCTGGTCCGCCGGCTCCGCGGACGCCAGCGCACGACACGAGCCGCTGTAATCGGGGGAGTACTCATCAGCGCCTCCAGCGCCACGGCAGCCGCGGCTGTCGTCGTTTAGGTCGGTAGCGTCGGCGTCGCGACCGGCGTCACCTGTTACGCCCAGGACGACCTCGATTCCTACTCCACCCGTGCCGCGGTGTCGCAGCAGCAAGGCAAGCCGCTCCAGAGTGCTGACCTCGCGATCACACGCGAGATGTGCGCACTCGCCTGGAAGGCCGGGCTGAAGCAGGCCGCCCTCGGCGCGGGGAAGCGTCCGAACATCGATCCGAACTCCTCGACTCTGCCTGTACCGAGGCTCGCAATGTGCAAGCTTCCGGACGGCAGCATTGGAGGATTCCCCATCGAGGCGCCCTCTAGTTCGCCTGCGCAAGTTTGCGTCCGGCTCGGTCTCGCACTCCTCGGCTGCAGACGAGGCGCACAGGCAGGGTTTTGGTTCTTGCGTTTGGAGCATATGCGAGACCATCGATCCGTGACGAGCGGACGCGTGGTGGCAGTTGATCGGCCTGACCGTCGAGGTTCGCGTCGCGCCGGTTTCGCGCTGGCGTATTCGGTGTTAATTGCGGGGCTATTGCTCGTACTTTTCACGAGTATGCAGATCGGGTTAGGCGCTGGCGATCGGTTGCAGAGTCTCTGGGCGCTCGGGTTGCTCGCCGTCATCATCGGGCTTGGCCTGCATCGTGCGGTTCGGCTCCGCTCGACGTCGCCGTTGGCATTTTGCGTGGGGGCGCTACTCGCCGCTGAGGGCATCGCTGTCGGCTGGCTCGGGCACTTACACGGCTACGTGCAGACGCCGTTTGGGCTCGCGTTGTGCGTGGCTGCCGCGGTGGCGACGTTCCCGAGTCGCGGTGCTCGGGCAGCGACGATGCTGGCGCTCACGGCAGCAGCTGCCGTCCTACTCCTGGCTGCCGCCATTGGAATCCTCGGTCAGTACTTGACGTTTTCGACCAACGCGGGCGGGTTCGACTGCCTTTCCGGCTTCGCTGGGGATCCAAGCCAGTATCCGGACGCGCCCGCCCAGCCGTCGGGTGTCACGTCCTCGTTCTCCTGGATGCCGCTCGGTAGGGCATGTACCTACAACGCGTCCGCAGGAGCCGTGACACGAGTACAGACGTCCACGGTCACGAGCGCATGGATCTGGGGCACCGCGGCTGTAGGGCTCCTGCTGGGGGTAGCCCGCGCACTGCTCGCGGGGTCTCGGCGCACCCCGCTTCTCTAGGCCAGGGATCTGAGACGGCTGGCGCGTGTTCTGTCTTCTTGGCGGAACCTCCCTCGGTCGTTAGCCTGCGCTCGTGTCCATGAACGGGTCTGTGCGAGTTCGCTGGCGGGCGCGGCTGCTGATCCTTGCGTGCGCCTGCCTTGTCGGCGCGGGGGCGGCTTTCGTCGCGATGATCGTGTTGGCGCGGGTAGTGCCGGACGCGCCCCCCTACCTGTTTCTTCACCCTCCAAAGCGTGTAGCTGGCTGGGTAGCGCTTGACCGGTTTCTCTTCGTCATCGTCTGTCTTGGCCTTCTTGCGGCGGGTTCAGGCGCTGGCGCCGCCGCCAAGCTGCACCGGCCAGCGATCAGCGTGCTGCTGGTGAGCTCGTGCGTCGGCGTGGTTGGCCTACTGCTGCTGGGAGTGCTCTGGGGTACAGGCGAGACCGCTGAGGACCTGGGCTTCTCTGTGGCATGGCTCGGCACGGCGTCCCTGGTCGCGGCAATGCTCACGGTGCTGGCTGGCGCTGCCGCAGCAGCGGCAGGCCTCGTTCTGGGGCTGCTGGTTCGGCGTACTTCGACCGCCATTCCATGACAGCACCGGACTGGGTCTCGCGAGCAGGATTTCGAGACGCTCGGCGGGTTTTGGTACTGGCTTCGCTCATTCATCGTCGGCGCTGCCGAAGGCACCGAGTTTCCTCCATGGCTGAGCTGCGGCGTTGCCGATGATGATCGTGTCGGTGAGACAGAAGGGTCATCACAGCGACCATCCCGAAATCATGCTTCAAGCGCGTCAAGGATGCTGGGGCGGGTGCGGTCAAAGTGTGGGCGGCCATGAATGGGAACGTGGGTCCGAATGGCGCCGGGGATGGCACCATGATCACGCCGTGGGCGTACAAGGTGAAGAAGTAGCACCGCCGCGGCAGATGGAAAGCCGGAGGGACGACGCCGAGCAGGATTCGCGAAATCCGCCTCGTCGCTCTTGCGCCCAAGAGGGATTGCCGCCCTTTTAGAACTCGGAGCGGCGCAGCCCTCATCAAGCTACGAGGTTGGGGACGCGTCTCACGGTCAGGCAGTTGAGGCAAGTCCGCGGGGACTACGGACGAAGCTGACCCCAGCCAAACGTGCTCTCCGCGACGAAGTCCTGCAGGTCACTTCGCACTCGGGTGTAGACCTCCTCGTGGGTTTCGTCGCCGTTGACCCAGAGGATTGCGCTTTCGCCCATGATGAAGACCTGGAGTTGGGTGGACTCGGTCAGCGGCTGCTCGTCGTCGAGTGAGGCGAGCGGGGTCGATTCGTCAGTCACGCGGACCGACGTCGAGGCTAGTTCCTCGGCCGTCAGGATCTCTTGCAATGCGGGCTGGATCGCGACTTTGAGCTCGCCGACTGTCATCACGTCGAGTATCCTGCCTCTTCCGCACGGGCGGGGGCGTCTCACGAGCAGAGTTCCGAGACCCTGTCGAAGGAGACGACCGCTGTATCTCTGGCGCGATGATCGCGCTACGCCAGTACCGCCGTCCCTATCCGAGGAGCAAAAACTTCGAGGAGGAGCATCGAGTGCCAGCGGGCACATACGGGGAGCCGGGTCCGTATTCGTCGCCGCCGAGCTGATCAGTAGTCTCTCCGACTCTGACCGTCACTGTCTGGTTCCCGCCGAATGTGAGGGTGATCTTGTTGCCCTTCAGCTCTGAACCGGGTGGAGCGAGCAGCAAGCGGTCTCCGCCAAGAACGATGCACCCCGCCTGATCGACGCCGAGTTGGCCTCCGAAACCGACGCCGGCCATAGCGCCTGGTACGCCGGTGGCGACGATCAGTCGGTGTCCGCCGTCGGTCACGGTCGGATTAGGCGTCGTTGCGCAGCCCGCCGATGCGCGTGCTGTCGGTCGAGGGGTGGGGGCGTGTCGGTGGGGATGGGGTCGCTTGGGGAAGAGGCGAGTGGTATGGCGTGGCCGGTCGGCGTGTCTGATTCGAGCGGATAGCTGCAGCGCAGCACCCCGCCTCTGCCCACACCTCCACTTTAACCAGGACGCTAAAGTGTAACTCGTGGATGAAATGACCGCCGTGGTTGCCTTTCAGCCGGGCACCGAGCTGCTGCTTGATCGCGCCGTCGCTCGTGAGGCTGTGTCAGCGTGCCTCGCAATGCTCCGAGACGGAGTGGTCCCAGACGATGCGGAGCGCCAACGGGTCGACTTCAAGGAGGAGGCGGGTCGTCGTGCGTCTGGCGGGCGACTCCTTCCGGGGTCGGCTGAAAACACGAAGGCAGCCGACCAGCTCGCGGATGAGGTCGCGGCAATGGCGAACACGCCTGGCGGTGGAGCGTTGATCGTCGGCGTCGAGAACCGGACCGGCGACCTCTTGGGTGCCGAGCTTGACGCAGAGTGGTTGCGCCAGCAGGTCTACCGGCGAATCGATGTCGCTCCGGACATCGAGGTGATCGCGGAACGAGGCATCCGGCTCCTCGTCATCTACGTGGCAGAGGCGCGCGAGCCGGTTGACGACACCGGAGACCGGCTCCGTTGGCGCGTAGGCGCCGCTTCGGAGCCTGTCGACCGCGGCGAGTGGTGGGCGCATCGCCAGGGTCGAGCCGGCTGGGACCCGATGTCCCGACCGAGCGGTCTCGGGATAGAGCACGTCACCCTGGCGGCGCTCGCCGTCGCTCGCGAGTACCTCAGCCGCCGTGACGTATCGGACGAGGCGCAGCAAGACCTCGCACGCGCAAGTACGCCGGACCTCTTGCGGCGAATCGGTGTGCTGACCACTGACGACCACCTCACCGAAGCGGGGGCGCTCCTCTTCTGTGCTGCACCGCGGCCCTGGTTGACGTGGACGCGACTCGACGTGGAGGGAGGCGACATTCTCGCCCGCGAGGAGAGTCACGAGGGGATCAGCCTCCTCGAGCAGATCCGGCGCGTGGAGACCCTCATCGAAGCTGCAAACGACCGCGTGACGCTGAGTGGCGAGTTCGCGGAGCGTGGCGTTCGGCTCCTGCCCATGCGGTCCGCGCGGGAGGCGGTGTTGAACGGAGTTGTGCACCGCGACTGGAATCAGCAGGAGCCGACGGCCGTGACATGGGTCGAGGAGGACGCGTCACTGACTGTGGTGTCGCCAGGCGGATTCGTCGGCGGCGTGAACGGGGACAACGTTCTCGCACAGCGCTACAGCCGCTCGCCGGCTCTCGCTGATGCGACGCGCGCGCTCGGTCTCGTTGACAAGCAAGGAATCGGCGTCGATCGGATGTATCGAGAGATGGTCACCCTCGGCCACCGCCCACCGCTCATCATCGAAGATCCAGGGCCACGCGTGCGGACTCGCCTCGTCGGCGGCCGTCCCGTCGTACCCGTGATGCGACTGAC
The DNA here is from genome assembly GCF_964244015.1 of uncultured Amnibacterium sp. Classification (NCBI taxonomy): domain Bacteria; kingdom Bacillati; phylum Actinomycetota; class Actinomycetes; order Micrococcales; family Microbacteriaceae; genus Amnibacterium; species uncultured Amnibacterium sp. The sequence goes on from NZ_CAXTHO010000056.1 coordinate 15,251, forward strand.
CTCTCGCATCCAGCCACGAGTTCGCCAGCGCGACGTCCAGATCGCGCTCGTCGTCTCCACGCTGCTGCGTCGCCCGTTCGTGACCGCAGACCAGCTCGCCGTGGTGCTGCAGCGCACTCCGACCGAGGCCGCCGAAGCTCTTGAAACCGCCTACAGGTGTGTCATCGACGGGGAGCCGCTGATCTCGCCGCACAAGGACGCCTGGCTGCTCTCGCCCGATGCGCGGCGAGTGGTCACCGATGCCAGGACGGATCGGGCGCTCCTGCGACGCCTGCGAGTGCTGTGGTACGTCGGTCCCGAGCTGGCTGACACGGCGGCGATTGCGGACAGCTGGCTCGACGTCCATGACCGGATCACCTCCGGGGACTACGCCTCGCTGACCGGCTACACCGTCACGGGTGCGCGCGGCGCTCTCGACCGTCTCGTCGAAGAGGGACAGCTGGTCCGTGGTGAGAGCACGGGCCGCAACGCGCACTACGTCCGGAGTTGACCACTGCTTTGCACACGTGGCTCAGCCCGGACGGCCACGGCGGCCGGGCGGAAGCAAGCGTCGGTCGCGGGCTTTGGTGACCACCCCTGGGCGGTGGAGAGGGCGATGCCGTTGATCTGCGTGTGGAGTCCGGTCGTCAGCTCGTCGCCTCCAAAGCGTTCGCGACCAAGCGCGAGGCCGAGACCTGGGAACGGCAGCAGAGACACGTGATCGAGTCCGGTCGGCCGCTGGCGCCGAAGCGCTCCTTCACGCTGCAGGAACTGGTCACGATGTTCCTCACCGCTCGAGAAGGCGGCAACCCCCACACCGTCGACACCGATCGGAACAACCTCGCCGCGCTCCCGAGTCGTTGCTCCTGAGACCGCTTGCTTCCATCCAGGCCGAGGACGTCCGCCCCCATCTGCTGGCTGAGCTGCGCGGCGGGAAGGCGGCGTCGAAGGTCGCGCGGTCTCGGACGACGTTGAGCGCGCTCTTCACGCATGCGGAGAGCCAGGGTCTGCTGCACCAACCGCACCCGGTCCGGACGATGCGGAAGATTCCGGACCTCAGCACGGTCGCCGTGCACGCGGTGCGGCCGAACGAGGTCCCCTCGGAGGCGCAGGTGACCGCCGTGCTCGCCGAGCTCCGTGAGTGCCGCAGTGACATGGCCGACGTGTTCGAGTTCAGGTCCCTCGCTGGCGTGCGATGGGGAGAGCTGCGTGCCATCGTGTCCGGTGGCTGTCCGAGATCCCGCTGCTGCAGCTGAACATCGAGCGCTCGCACTCGGACAACTACGCGGAGAAGGCCCCCAAGTCCTGGCGAGGCGCCCGGCCCGTGCCGCTCTCGCCGCGGGCGCTCGAGATCCTCCGCCGCCCTTCGGAGGGCAAGGGCCCGGAGGTGTACCTTTTCACGAACCTGCAGGGCGGGCAGCTCTCGTCCGCCCTGGCGGGCAAGTTCCCCCTCGGGTTCCGCCGCCATGCGCTGCGGCACTACGCCGCCTCGACGTGGCTCCGGCTCGGCACGCCGGTGCACGAGGTCGCCGAGTACCTCGGAGACGAGGCGCGCACCGTGCTGGCCGTGTACGCCCACGTGCTCGGCGAGGGGCAGCGCCGCGACCACCTCCGCCGACTCGCATCAGCCGAACAGCTTGCCGCTGACCGGAAGGTCGCGAAGATTTTCCCACGACCGATCGGGGGACACCTGGGGGACACTCGGCGAGGAATCGGCCGGTGAAACGAAACAGGCCCTTCCTCGAGACTTCGGGAAAAGGCCTGATCAGGAGCGGAGACGGTGGGATTTGAACCCACGGAACCCTAAACGGGTTCTCCACCTTAGCAGGGTGGTGCACTCGACCGGACTATGCGACATCTCCCGACGTGAGCAGCATAGCCGCTGAACAAGGAGGCAGGTCGGCGGCGCGACGGGGTTACGGCCCGAGCTGCAGACAGCCGCCGCCGCGTTGCACGGGCTTCCTGGGCGCCGTTACATTGACCACGCCGACCTTGCCCGAACCGGTCGGCTCGCATGCTCGTCATGTGCCTCACGACTCCGGACGGCGCTCGCGCGGTCCGGCTCCGAAGTCTCATCATCCGACCGTTCGGGCCGTCGCTGGTGAGACCAGGGGGGCCGCCGGACTGCAAATGGGTATGCAGCGCTGGCGGTTCCCCGCCTCTGTGACGGGCGGACGAGGGCGGTTCGACCGTCAGGAGACGGAGGGCTCCGGGTGCGCAGCGAACTCGTCCCAGGCTCGAGCGAAGACCTGCTGCTGAGCAGGCTGTGCGGTCTCGAAGTAGCCCTCGTAGATCGCCTTGCCGCCCGACGCGGGGAAGTCCGTGAGGTGCGAGACCTCCG
>NZ_CAXTHO010000057.1:0-17537 GCF_964244015.1 uncultured Amnibacterium sp.
CTGCCGCGAGATCTACCACCAACTCCTCCTTGACATGACATAGGAGCATCTCGCTTCGCTCGCACCTCGATCAGCGGAGGGCGGGGGAGGCGGCGGAGGCGGCGGGGGCGCAGGTGGTCAGCCGCGGCCGATCGCCACGGTGCCGTCGACGTCGTCGTCCGAGACGACGGAGGCGGTCAGGCCCGCGTTCTCGAGCAGCAGCGCGGTCCAGGCCGCCTGGGTGCGGCCGGTCTCGATCAGGACCGCGCCGCCGGGCGCGAGCCAGGGGAGCACCCCCGCCGCGACGCGCCGGTGCATATCGAGGCCGTCCCCTCCGCCGTCGAGGGCGACGCGGGGCTCGAAGTCGCGTGCCTCCCGCGGCATGTCCGCGATCCGCCCGGTCGGCACGTACGGCGCGTTGACGGCGATCACGTCGAAGCGGAGGTCGTCGGGCAGCGCCGCGAACAGGTCGCCCTGCCACACCCGGCCGTCGACGGGTGCTAGCGTCCGCCGTGCGTTCACCACGGCCGCGGGCTCCACATCGGCGGCGTGCAGCAGGATGCCCGGCACGCGGGTCGCGATCGCGAGCCCGACCGCGCCCGTGCCGCAGCACAGGTCGAGCACGACCGATCCCGGCGCGGCGAGCGCCGCGGCCTCCCGCGCCAGCAGCTCGGTCCGGCGCCTCGGCACGAACACGTGCGGGTCGACGGGGACCCGCAGCCCGTCGAACGCGGCCCAGCCGAGCAGCGGCTCGAGCGGCTCGCCCTTGATACGCCGGCCGACGAGCGCCTCCAGCTCGGCGCCGGAGGCGGCGTCGGCGAGCAGGCGCGCCTCCTCCTCCGCGAACACGACGCCGGCCGCGCGCAGGCGGCGGACGACATCGTGGCTCACGGCTCCAGCAGGTCGCCGCGCGCGACGCCGCCGCGCGGCCAGTCGACGATCGGCCACCGCCGCTTCAGCGCAGCCCGCGCGAGCCGCGCGTCCGGGTTCACCGCGGTCGGGATCCCGACGATCGACAGCCACGGCAGATCGGCGACGCTGTCCCCGTACGCGTAGGACCCGGTGAGGTCGAACCCGCCGCGCTCGGCGTACCGCGCGAGCCACGCGCCACGCGCCTCGTCGACCAGCGGAGGAGCGCCGAGGTAGCCGGTCAGCACCCCGTCCTCCTCGTGCATCGTGCCCGCGACCACCTCGTCGAACAGCGATGCGAGCGGCTCCGCGAGCACGCCGATCGAACCCGTCACGAGCACGGTCCGGTGCCCGGCCGCGCGGTGCTCCCTGACCCGCTGCAGCGCGTCGACGCTGGTGTGCTCGAGGAGCACGTCGGTGTAGCCGCCGCGCACCGCGGACTCGAGCCGCGCGGCCGGCATCCCCGAGTAGCGCCGCAGGAAGGACCGGAGGAACTCGCCCCGGTCGCGCCGTTCGGCCGCCAGGTAGGCGGGCAGGCGGGTGATGATCGAGCCGGCCTCGGCGACCGCAGCGGCCTGGCCGCCCTGCGCGCGGAGCACCCACAGCCGCTGCTGCACGATGTTCGACTCGACGACGGTCCCCTCGAGGTCGAACACGGCCAGCACGTCGGTGCGCTGCTCGAGCGCCTTCGCCGCGGCGGGCGGCGGGGTGCGGTCGCGCCCGCTGCTGCGCGAGAACACCCGCATCAGCTGCGTGACGGCGGGCATGTGCACGCGCTGCATGTAGTCGAGCCAGTCGATGCGCGTGACGTCGAAGCCCTCGGTCGGCCGGTCCGCCGGGATCCTGGCGTGCAGCGCCAGGGCGTTCGTGTCGTCGAAGATCAGCTCCGTGCCGACGTACGCGCGGTAGAGGTCGGAGATCCGCCGCAGGTTGCCGACGTCGCGCTCGCGGCGGCCCATCGTGCGCTGCCACTCGCGGGTCCGCTTCGACGACGGCAGCCGGTCGAGCGCCGTGTTGGCCGCGCCCACGACGACCTCGGCGCGCCGGATCGCGCGCTCGACCCGGCGGTCTCCGGGGAACTGCCAGGTCGGCACGCGTTCCGCGCCGGGGGTGTCCGGGATCGGGTTCGCAGTGAAGTAGTCGTGCACGTGGCCGTACATCGCGTGGAACGGCAGCGGGTTGCTGGCCCCGGAGGCGACGTGCAGGTACCTCGGCTCGGCGGCCGGAGGCGGCGTCGCGGCGGCGGCGAGCATCGCGTTCACGACGAAGTCGACCGGGACGATGTCGAGCACCGAGTCGGGGACGCCGGGGAAGTCGGGCAGCTGGCCGCGCCCGAACGCGATGATGAGCGGATCGGCGACCTTGAACCCGTCGATCCAGCCGGGGTACGGATGCTGCAGGGCGCTCTCGATGACGCTGGGCCGGACGACGGAGAGCCGGTGGTCCGCGCCCCACAGCTCCTCCGCGGCCCTCTCCGCGAGGGCCTTGGTCAGCGTGTACACATCGGTCCAGCCGAGGCTCTGCGCCCGGACCCGGCCGGCGGCGACGAGCCGGCGCTTGACCAGGTCGATGCGTGCGTCCTCCACGGCCTTCGCGACGGCGCGAGGACCCTCCTTGCCGTGCTGGGCCCTGGCGTGCGCCATCAGGCCCTTCAGCACGCTGGGTTCGCGGCTGCGCAGCTCGACTCGCTGCCTGGCGGCGGCGGCCGCGGTCGACTCGACGCGCCAGTCGGCGTCGTGGTCGAGGCTCGCCTCCGGCAGCACGCCCTTGCGCACACCGCCGACGTAGCAGGTGGACACGTGCACCACGTGCGGGTCTGCGCCGCTCGCGAGCAGCGCGCCGTAGATGCCGGCTGCGCCCCCGACGTTCGTCGAGAAGGCCTCGTCGATCGGCGGATCGAACGAGACCGTCGAGGCGCTGTGCAGCACGATGTCGAGATCGCCCGGCAGGGCGGGCACCGCGTCGAGCGAGCCCTCGATCGCGGTCACCCGCTCGCCGAAGATCCTCGCCGCCTCGTCGCGGCCGACCGCCTCCCGCCACGGCCGGAACACGGGCTTCGCCAGCAGCTTGCGCACCCGGTCATCGGCGCTCTGCCCGGGCTTGCCGCGGACCAGCAGCGAGATGCGGGTGTCCGGATGGGACACCAGCAGCCGCTCGAGCACGGCCTGCCCCACGAAGCCGGTACCGCCCGTGAGCAGGATGTGCCCGGAGAGTCGCTCCACGGGGCCGTCGGAGGGGGCGCCCGTGCCGGCGCCGCGGGGGATCGTCATCGGGTCCGTATCGTATGCGGGATGGCGACTGCGCTCGTGACCGGAGCGACGAGCGGCATCGGTGCGGCGTTCGCGCGGGCCCTCGCCGAGCGCGGCTGGGACCTCGTCCTCGTGGCCCGCGACGAGGGGCGGCTGAGCAGCGAGGCCGAGCGCTACCGTGCTGCCGGACGGCGGGTGGAGGTGCTGCGCGCCGACCTCGCCGAGCGGTCCGACGTGACGCGGGTCGCGGGCCGGCTGGAGGACGCGGAGCGACCCGTGGACCTGCTCGTGAACAACGCCGGGTTCTCCGTCCGCGCCTCCCTGCTCTCCACCGACCAGGCTGCGCACGACCGCGCGTTCGAGGTGATGGTGCGCGCCGTGCAGGTGCTCTCGGGGGCGGCGGGCAGGGCGATGACCGCGCGCGGCCGGGGCCGGATCGTGAACGTCGGATCGACCGCCGGACGGATCACGATGGGCGCCTACTCGGCGATCAAGGCCTGGGTGACCGTCTACACGGAGGGGCTGGCGAACGAGCTCGCCGGGACCGGCGTGACCGCGATGGCGCTGGAACCGGGCTGGGTGCGCACCGAGTTCCATGATCGCGCGGGCATCGCCGCGTCGTCGATGCCGGGCGTGCTCTGGCTCGACGCCGACGATCTGGTGGCGGCCGCGCTGAAGGATCTGTCCCGTGGGAAGGTCGTGTCGACCCCGAGCGCGCGCTACAAGGCGCTCATGTTCGTCGTGCGGCACGCACCCAGATCCGGTGTCCGGCGGGTCTCGAAGGCGCTCTCGGGCCGTCGTCGCAGTACCCTGCCGGAGTGACGACGCGGGTGACGACCAAGCGGCCCGTGGGCTCCGAGCCCCCATCCTTCCCGTTCGACCGCTACACGTCGAAGCCGATGGCGATGGCGCGATACGTCGCGCAGCGGGTGCTGCTCGGCGGCGTGATCCGGTCGATCCTGACGGTGCGGATCCTCGGCCGCGACCGGCTCAGCGACCTGCGGGGCGCGTTCGTCGTCGTCGCGAACCACTCGAGCCACCTCGATGCGCCGCTGATCTTCACGACCCTGCCCCGCCGGCTCGCGCGCTACCTCGCCGCCGGCGCCGCGGCGGACTACTTCTTCGACGTGCGGTGGAGGAAGGGGCTGACCGCCCTGTTCTTCAACGCCTTCCCGATCCACCGCTCCGGCATGGACCGGCCGGCCTCCGAGGCGCGGGCCCTGCTGCAGCGCGGCGTCCCGCTGCTCGTGTTCCCCGAGGGGACCCGCAGCCGCACCGGCCGGATCGGCACCTTCAAGTCCGGTGCCGCGGCGCTCGCGAACGCCACCAACGTGCCCTGCGTCCCGGTCGCGATCATCGGCGCAGGTCTCGCGCACCCGCGCGGCTCCAAGTGGCCGAAGTCGGGCCGCCCGCCCGTCGGCGTGGTGTTCGGCGACCCGGTCTTCGCGCAGGCCGGGGAGAGCCCGTCCGAGTACATGCGCCGCGTCCGCGGCGAGGTGCAGCGCCTGCACGACGAGCACGCACACGCGGTCCTCTCCCGGGGCCGTGCCGTCTCCGGAGGACCTCGATGACCGATCTCGTGACCCCGACCGCCGCCGACCGGGACGACGCGGCCGTCGTGCGGGAGGGTGCGGTCGCGGCTGGGCCCGTCCAACACATGAAGTGGTGGGGCTGGGGCGTCCCCGGCGTCGCGTTCCACCACGAGGACAAGCCCGCCTTCGCCGCATTCGTGCTGAAGGCGGTCGGCGTCGACCTGCACGCGGTCGCGCCGCTCGAGCAGCCGGAGTTCGGCGCGCTGAACGTGCCCGCGTCGATCGCGCCGGATGCGCTGCGCGACGCGCTGGCGCAGGCCGTCGGCCCCGCGAAGCTGGTCGACGACGACCTCGACCGCGTCGTGCACACCTACGGCAAGAGCATCCGCGACCTGATCAAGGTCCGTGCCGGCGTGCTGCCCCGCGTCCCCGACCTGGTCGTCTACCCGAGCGACGAGGCCGCGGTGCAGCGGGTCGTCGAGATCGTCGTCGAGCACGACGCCGTGCTCATCCCGTTCGGCGGCGGCAGCAACATCGCCGGCTCCCTCGAGCCGATACCGGGCGAGTCCCGCCCGGTCGTGTCGCTCGACCTCGGCCTGCTCGACCGGCTGCTGGACATCGACGAGGCGTCGGGCCTGGCGCGGATCCAGGCCGGCGCCCTCGGCCCCGCCCTCGAGGCGCAGCTGAACGCGCGCGGCTGGACGATCGGGCACTTCCCCGACTCGTTCACGCACTCGAGCCTCGGCGGCTGGATCGCGACCCGCTCCTCCGGCATGCAGTCCGACAAGTACGGGGACATCGCCGACATCACCCGCGGCCTCCGCGTCGCGCGTCCCGGCGGGCTGCTGGAGCTGCGGGCGACCCCCTCCGCCTCCACGGGGCCCTCGGTGCGGGAGATGATCCTCGGCAGCGAGGGCCGGCTCGGCGTCATCACCGAGGCGACCGTGCAGGTGCACCGGGTACCGGCCAAGCGCGTCATCCACGCCTACTTCTTCCCCAACTGGGTCGCCGGCAGCGCTGCGATGCGGCGGATCGCGGAGGGGGACGTGCACCCCGCGATCACGCGCGTCTCGGACGGCCGGGAGACGGGGTTCTCCCTCGCCACGTCGAAGGAGTCGAAGGGGTTCTCGGGGCTCGCCCAGCGCGGCCTGTTCGCGGTCCTGAAGCGCCGCGGCTGGAACCTCGACGAGATGTGCCTGTCGTTCATCGGCTACGAGGGCACGCCCGAGCACGTCGCGAGGCAGCGGAAGGCCGTCGAGAAGGTCATCAAGCGCAGCGGCGGGATCGGCGTCGGCACCGGCCCCGGCGTGCTCTACGACCAGAAGAAGTTCGACACCCCCTACCTGCGCGACTTCCTGCTCGACCGCGGCACCGCGGGCGACGTGTCGGAGACGAGCGTGCCGTGGGTGAATCTCGACCGCATGCACGACGGCGTGATCGAGGCGGCGGAGAAGGCGTTCGCGTCGTTCGGCCGCAAGGGCTGGATCATGAGCCACCTCTCGCACTCGTACCACTCGGGCGCCTGCCTCTACTTCACGTTCGCCTTCGTGATGGGCGACGACGCGGAGGCGGAGTACGACATCGTCAAGCACGCGATCCAGCAGGCGTTCATCGACCTGGGCGGCGTGCCCAGCCACCATCACGGGATCGGCGTCGAGCACGCCGAGTGGCTGCCCGACGTGCTGTCCGATCCGGGCATCGGCGTGCTGGAGGGCCTCTTCGCCGCCACGGACCCGGGCCGCAACCTCAACCCCGCCAAGATCGTCCGCTCCTAGGGCTCTCGCGGATCCGGAGATCCTTCGCGGATCCGGAGGAATCGGGCGACACCCCGACGGCGGCGCTCGCGGCGCGGGGTGTCGCTGAGGATCTCCGGATCCGCGAAGCCCGCGAGCTGTGGCGGGCCGCGAACGGCAGCCGTCGGCCCGGCGTCCCGGTCGCCGTCGCGACGATCGCGAACATCGGCGGGCTCGGACTCGGTCCGCTCGTGGGCGGGCTGCTCGCGGAGTACGCGCCGGATCCGCTCGTCACGCCGTACGCGATCGCGCTCGCGGTCGTCGTGCTCGCGGTGGTCGCGGTGCTCGCGTCGCCGGAGACCGTGGAGCGCTCGTCCCGCGCCTGGCGCCCGCAGCGGGTGTCTATCCCGGCGGAGGGGCGCAGCCTCTTCATCGCCGCCGGCGTGGGCGTGGCTCCGGCGTTCTCGATCTTCGGGCAGTTCACCTCGCTCGCGCCGTCGTTCCTCGCGGGCGAGTTCGACTCGCCCTCCCGGATCGTCGCCGGCGCCGTGCCGTTCGGCGTGTTCACCGTCGCCGCGGTGGGGCAGATCTTCTTCACGCCGGTGACCGTGAAGGTGCAGCTGATCACGGCGACGACCGCGATGATCGCCGGTCTCGCCGGGCTGGCGATCGGCGCGCTGGTCGTCGCGGAGTGGCTCTTCATCGCCGGCGGCCTCGTCGCCGGGCTCGGGGTGGGGCTGCTCTTCCGCGCCTCGCTCAGCGTCGCGACCTCTCTCGTGCCGGCCCCGCAGCGCGGTAAGTTGCTGGCGGCGATGTTCCTGATCGCCTACATCGGCCTGACCGTGCCGGTGCTGCTGGTCGGCGCCGCGATCGCGTTCCTGCCGAGCATCCCCGTGCTCGTCACGTTCAGCGCGGCGATCGCGGCGCTGGTCGCGATCGCCGGTGCGCGGATGGCCGCGAAGGTGGCCGCGGCCTGACGCCTCCGCCCGCCTCGCACCTGCCTGGTAGACTGACCGCGCTTCGCGCAGAGCGGAGCACCGGAGCAGACCGGCAGGGAGCTGGTCGTTAGTGGTGGACTTCGGGCCCGTCTCAGGTCCCGCGCTCTTCTACTGATGGCCAGAAGCCGCGCTCGACCACATCCATCCGGGGTGCGGCGACGAGGCTTGCCACGCTCCTCCCCGCCGATCTCAGTCTGCTTCCGAAGCGCGTCCGAATGACGTGCCAAAGAGTGAGCACCGAGAACAGAATGGAGACACCTCTTGGAGGGTCCCGAGATCAAGTCCGCCGAAGCCGTCCTGGACAACGGGAAGTTCGGCACGCGCACCATCCGCTTCGAGGCCGGGCGCCTCGCGCAGCAGGCGCAGGGTTCCGTCGCCGCGTACCTCGACGAGGACACGATGCTGCTGTCCGCGACGAGCATCGGCAAGCACCCGAAGGACCAGTTCGACTTCTTCCCCCTGACGGTCGACGTGGAGGAGCGGTCCTATGCCGCGGGCCGGATCCCCGGCTCGTTCTTCCGCCGTGAGGGCCGCCCCTCCACCGAGGCCGTGCTGGTCTGCCGGCTGATCGACCGGCCGCTGCGCCCGTCGTTCATCACGGGCCTCCGCAACGAGGTCCAGATCGTCATCACCGTGCTGTCGATCGCTCCGGGCGAGTTCTACGACGCCCTCGCGATCAACGCGGCCTCCGCCTCCAGCCAGCTGTCCGGCGTGCCGTTCAGCGGCCCGATCGGCGGCGTGCGACTCGCGCTCATCGACGGCCAGTGGGTCGCGTTCCCGACGTTCGAGCAGCTCGAGGACGCCGTCTTCGACCTGACCGTCGCCGGCCGCGTCACCGACACCGGCGACGTCGCGATCATGATGGTCGAGGCCGAGGCGACCGAGACCGCGTTCGAGAAGATCCGCGCGGGCGCGGTCAAGCCGAACGAGGAGATCGTCGCGCAGGGCCTCGAGGCCTCCAAGCCGTTCCTGAAGGCGCTCGTCGAGGCGCAGGCCGAGCTGGCGAAGCAGGCCGCCAAGGAGACCCGCGAGTACCCGGTCTTCCTGCCCTACACCGACGCGACCTACGCCGTCGTCGAGGGCATCGCGCTCGACGAGTTGCAGGGCGTCTACAAGATCGCCGGCAAGGTCGAGCGCCAGGACGCCGACGACGCCCTCAAGGACCGGGTCAAGGCCGCGGTCGCGGCGAAGGTGGAGGCGGGCGAGCTGCCCGCGTCGGCGAACGGCGAGGTCTCCGGCGCCTACAAGTCGGTCACCAAGAAGGTCGTCCGCGGCCGCATCCTCAGCGACGGCGTCCGGATGGACGGCCGCGGTCTGAAGGACATCCGCCCGCTCGACGCCGAGGTCGCGGTCATCCCGCGGGTCCACGGCTCGGCGATCTTCCAGCGCGGCGAGACCCAGATCCTGGGCGTCACCACGCTGAACATGCTGAAGATGGAGCAGCAGATCGACTCGCTGTCGCCCGTCAAGAAGAAGCGCTACCTGCACCACTACAACTTCCCGCCCTACTCCACCGGTGAGACCGGTCGTGTCGGGACGCCCAAGCGTCGCGAGATCGGGCACGGCTTCCTCGCCGAGCGCGCGCTCGTGCCGGTGCTGCCGCCGCGCGAGGAGTTCCCCTACGCCATCCGTCAGGTGTCCGAGGCGCTCAGCTCCAACGGCTCGACGTCGATGGGCTCCGTCTGCGCGTCCACGCTCTCGCTGCTGAACGCCGGTGTGCCGCTGAAGGCGCCCGTCGCCGGCATCGCGATGGGCCTCGTGTCCGAGACGGTGAACGGTGAGACGCAGTACGCGACCCTCACCGACATCCTCGGTGCGGAGGACGCGCTCGGCGACATGGACTTCAAGGTCGCCGGCACCAGCGAGTTCGTCACCGCGATCCAGCTCGACACGAAGCTCGACGGCATCCCGTCGTCGGTGCTCGACGGTGCGCTGCAGCAGGCCCGGGAGGCGCGCCTCACCATCCTCGGCGTCCTGAACCAGGCGATCGACGCCCCCGACGAGATGGCGCCCACCGCGCCGCGCGTCATCAGCGTCCAGATCCCCGTCGACAAGATCGGCGAGCTGATCGGGCCGAAGGGCAAGACGATCAACGGCATCCAGGATTCGACCGGTGCGGACATCTCCATCGAGGAGGACGGCACCGTGTACATCGGGGCCGTCGACGGTCCGTCCGCCGAGGCCGCGCGTGCCGCGGTGAACGCGATCGCGAACCCGCACAACCCGGAGATCGGCGAGCGGTTCCTCGGCACCGTCGTGAAGATCGCCGCGTTCGGCGCGTTCGTCTCGCTGCTGCCCGGTCGCGACGGCCTGCTGCACATCTCCGAGGTGCGCAAGCTCTCCGGAGGCAAGCGGGTCGAGAACGTCGAGGACGTGCTCGCCGTGGGTCAGAAGATCCAGGTCGAGATCACCAAGATGGACGACCGCGGCAAGCTGTCGCTGGCGCCCGTCGTCGAGGAGAGCGTCGAGGAGCCGGCGACGGTCTGAGCCCGTCCGGCCCACGGCGTCCCCCGTCCCCATAGGGACGGGGGACGCCGTTGTCAATCCATCTCGCAGCGATCGCGGGCGTGGCATACTGCTCAGTTCCAGGTTCATGTGTATGACGGGGGCTGTATGGCGAGTCCGCTCTCCGGACCCATCTCCCGCCGCGTCGGTCAGACCGGCATGGCGGTGTACCCGATCGCCCTCGACGGCAGCGTCTTCGGCTGGGCCACCGACGCCAAGGAGACCGCCGACGTCCTCGACCTCTTCTACGCGGCAGGCGGCGATCTGATCAGCACCGCCGCGCACTACGCGGGTGGCCGCAGCGAGATCATGATCGGCTCCTGGCTCGCGAGGCACCCGAACCGCGAGCGGCTCGTCGTGGCGACGAAGGTCGGCCGGCATCCCGACGCGCTGGGCCTCACGACGAAGTCCATCCGGCGGGGCGTGGACGCCTCGCTCGAGCGGCTGCAGCTCGACCGGATCGATCTGCTCGGTCTCGACGGGGAGGACCCCTCGACGCCGATCGAGGAGTCGCTGACGGCCGTCACCGAGCTGGTCGCGGCGGGCAAGGTCGGGCACCTCACGGCGTCCGGGTTCGGCCCGGAGGCGTTGCGCGAGGCCGTGAAGGTCGCCAGGCGGCTCGAGATCCCCGGTGTCGTCGTGATCCTGCCCGAGTACAACCTGCTGGAGCGCAAGGAGTACGAGCGGGACCTCGCGCCGATCGCGCTCGCTGCCGACCTCGGGGTCCTCGCCCGGACGCCGCTGGCCAGCGGCTACCTGCGCGGCGATTTCCGGTCCCGGCACGACAAGCCCGCGTCGCCGATCTTCCAGGGCGCGCTGAAGTACGTGAACCGGCGGGGCGCCGCTGTGCTGGCGGTGCTCGACGACGTCGCCCGAGAGTGCGGTCAGCACGTCGGCCGCGTCGCCCTGGCGTGGCTGCTGACGCGACCGAACGTCGCCGCTCCGGTGGTGCGGGTGCCGAGTGCCCGAGCGCTCGCCGACCTGCTCCCGGGTGCCGCGCTCGAGCTGAGCGCCGACCAGGTCGCCCGTCTGGACCGGGTGACCGACCCGTAGCCGGCCGGTCCCGCCTCCGCCCGCCTCCGCCAGCCGCCGACGGGCTCCCCAGCGACGCGGCTGGAGCCGTCCGCCGTGGGTCGCCGGGGCGCGAGGCGCTCCGGCACGTACGCTCGGCCGCCGGAGGGGTCATGAGCGACGACACGCGCGGCCGGCACAGCCGGCCGGACGACGAGACGCGCCCGATCGACCTCGGCGCCGGCCGTCCCCTCGCGACGGATCCCGAGCCGGCGGTCGCCGCAGCCCTCGGCGTCGTCGAGCAGTCGCTCGCGCAGATGGCGAACCGATCGACTCGGCCGCTGCTCGACGCCCCGTCGCAGCCGTTCCGGTTCCGCCCGCTGGGCGGCACCGGTCTCGCCCTGTTCCCGGTCGCGCTCGACGTGTCGCGGCTCGGGGAGGCCGCGGACCGGACGTCCGCCCACCGGGCGCTCGACGCCTACGCGGCTGCCGGCGGCAACGCGCTCGTGGTCGACGACGCGGCGGACGGCGCGGCCGCGCAGCTCGTCGGCACCTGGCTCGCGAGCAGGAGGCGCCGGGAGCAGACCGTGCTCGCGGCCCGCGTCGGCACCGCGTCGGACCTGACCGCCGCGGGGCTGCAGGCGGCCGTCGAACGCCTCCTGAACCGCCTCGGCACCGATCAGCTGGACCTCCTGGTGCTCGCCGGCCACGACAGGGCCACCTCGATGGAGGAGACGCTCACCGCGGTCGCGGGCCTGTTCGACGCGCAGCGCATCGGGCATCTCGCTGCCGGCGACCACACGCCGGAGCGGCTGATCCAGGCCCGGGTGCTGGCCGGCCAGCGCGGTCTGCCCCGGTTCTCCGCGGTGGCTCCTGTGCACAGCCTGCTGCAGCGGTCCGAGTACGAGGCCGGCGTCGGTCCCGTCGCACACGCGCAGGACCTCGCGTGCCTGCCGCGGTCGCCCCTCGCCGGCGGCTTCCTCGCGGCGGCCGTGCCGACGCGTGGAGCGCTGCGACGGCTGCGCGAGCTCGACCCCGCCCGTGCGGAGCGGCTGCAGCCCAGGCTCACCCGTCGCGGCATGCGCATCGTCGACACCGTCGTGCGCTTCGCGGCGGAACGCGAGGTGCCGCCCGCGGCGATCGCGCTCGGGTGGCTGCTGACCCGCCCGCACATCACCGCGCCGATCGTGTCCGCGACGACGGTCGAGCAGGTGCTCGCGATCACGGCGGCAGCGGGGGTCCACCTCTCCCGCGCCGAGGTCACCGCCCTGGAACGCGCCTCCGCCGAGTAGGCCCCCGCTCCGTCGAGCACCTGAGCAGGCTGCGCTCGCTCCGGCAGGCCGGCACCCGCGGTCCTGGCCTGCCGAAGTGGAACCGGCCTGCTCACGTGTGCGGACAGCCTGCCGGAGTGCTCCGCGGTCAGCCCGCGGGATCCGCCGTGAGCAGCCGCCGCGCCGCGCGGTCGAACGCGCTCGTCGCGGCCACGGTGTCGCCCGCGTACGCACCGCACACCGCGCCGTCGAGCAGCAACGAGAACTCGTCGGCGGCGGCGCCCGGCCTGGCGTACCCGAGCTCGCGGAACCGGTCCTCGAGGAAGCCGGTGAACCAGTCGCGGTGATCCACCACGGCGAGCCGCACCGGATGCGCCGCGGAGGCGAACTCCGCCGCCGCGTTCAGGAACGGGTCCCCTCGGAAGTCGGCTCGTGCCGTGTCCGCGACGACCGCGTCGACGATCGCCGCAAGCACGCCCGCCGGATCGGGCCGCGCCTCCAGGAGGCCGATGACCGCGGCCCGGACCTGCTGATCGCGGCCCGCGATGTACTCGAGGATCAGCGCGTCCTTCGAGCCGAACTGCTTGTAGAACGTCGCCTTCGTCACCTGCGCGTCGGCGATCAGGCGATCGATGCCGGTGGCGTTGATGCCGTCGGCGTAGAACAGCGCGTCGGCGACCGCGAGCAGCCGCGCACGCGCGGGCGAGCTGCTGGTCGGCGACGACGGGGCGTCGGTCACGGCGGATCCTTCCGGCTGCACGCGGGTACCGCACCGTACCGAAGCGGAGGTGGAACGACCTGTCCGCACCGCCGAAGCCATGCGCCGGTTCGCTGCCGCTGCGGCTACGATCGTCGCCGCCATGACGCAGTACCTCTATCTCGTGCGCCACGGCGAGCAGCTCGACGCCGAGCACGGCGTCACCGACGGCCCGCTCTCCCCGCGCGGGCGCAGGCAGGCCGCACTCCTCGCGGAGCGCCTGGGCGGGGTCCCGCTGACCAACGCCTGGCACGCCCCGAGCACGGTCGCGACGCAGACCGCCGACATCGTCCGCGAGCGTCTGCCGTCCGTGGACCCGAAGCCGTCGGCGCTGCTGTTCGACTGCGTGCCGTCCGGGCCGACGCCGGAGGTGCCGCGCGCGTTCTCCGGCTGGTTCGCCTCCGCGACGGACGCCGAGATCGAGGCCGGCAGGGCGCAGATGGCGGACGCGTTCGCGGAGTTCCTGTCCCCGGGCGGCCAGGAGCGGCACGACCTGCTGATCACGCACAACCTCGTGATCGCGGAGTTCATCCGGCACGCGTTCGACGCGCCGGCGTGGCGGTGGCTCGGTCTCACCCAGGCGCACTGCGGGCTGACGGTGCTGAAAGCGCGGACGGGCCGGCCCATCACGCTCGTGTCGCACAACGACCTGGCCCACCTGCCGGTCGAGCTGCGCACCGGCCTCGTCGAGCCCCTACCGGTGTGAGCTCATTGCCGCGCCGCCGAGCGACAGGGACTGCGGCGCGGCAGGTCGCACCGCAGCGCTCACGTCGGGTCAGGTCGTCGGGACGAGCCGCTTCGCGAACCAGTCCGTCGCGTTCGGGTTGTCGTTGAACGGCGCGACCGGCAGGAAGCCGGTGGACCGATAGAGCCCCGCAGCGGCCTCCAGCGACCGGTTGGTGTCGAGGACCAGCCAGTCGGCACCCTCCCTCCGCGCGTGCGCCTCGAGCAGGTTCAGGAGGCGGCGCCCGACGCCCGACCCGCGGGCCGCGGGGGCGACGTACAGGTGCTTCACCTCCATCCGCCGTCCTGCGTCGGGCTCGATGCCGGGCTCGATCTCGCGCAGACCGCCGCAGGCGAGCGGCGCGCCGCCGTCCTCGTCGATCCTGAGGAACACGCCGGGAGGGGTGAACTGCGCCGGGTCGGGGGAGGCGACGCGGTACTGCCCCGCGGTGAAGCCGCCGACCCGTTCGGCGAAGTAGGCCGTCAGCAGCTCGGACGTCACGGGGTCGTCGGGGCTCGTCTCGATCACGCGCATAGGACTGCAAGGCTAGGCTCGTCGCCCGTGATCCGCCTCGCCGTCGTCGGAGCCGCAGGTCGCATGGGTCGGCTCGTCGCCGAGGTCGTGCAGGGGATGCCCGACGCGCAGGTCGTCCAGCGCATCGGTTCGGCCGATCCGCTCCGGTTCGACCCCGACGTGGAGGCGGTCGTCGACGTGACGCTGCCGCAGGTGTCGCCGGGCGTCGTGGCGGCCGCGACCGGGGCCGGACTGCCGGTGCTCGTCGGGACCAGCGGCTGGTCGGGGGAGCGGATCGGCTCGCTGCGCGCCGGTCGTGACGCGGCGGATCCCGCCGTGCTGATCGTGCCGAACTTCTCCGTCGGCGCCGTGCTCGCATCCCGGTTCGCGGAGCAGGCGGCGGTCTGGTTCGAGTCGATCGAGATCGTGGAGGCCCATCACGCCGGCAAGGCCGACTCGCCGTCCGGTACCGCTGTCGCGACCGCCGAGCGCATCGCGGCCGCCCGAGCCGAGCTCGGTCCGGTCGCCGCGCCGCACACGGATCAGCGTGCACGGGGGCAGCAGGTCGGCAGCGTGCCGATCCACTCCCTCCGGATCGACGGCGTGCAGGCGCGGCAGGAGGTGTTCCTGGGCGGCCCCGGCGAGCTGCTGACCGTGCATCACGAGACCACCTCGCCCGTCGCGTACGCGGCCGGCATCCGGCTGGCGATCACGGCGCTCCCCGGCCTCTCGGGCGTCACGGTCGGCCTCGAGTCGCTGCTGCTCGGGTGAGGGCGTTCGGCGGCGCGGTCCTGATGGCGCTGGTGCTGGTGCTCTACCTGGTGGTGGGGGTGACCCGCGCCGTCGCGTTCCTGCAGTCGGGCGTGCCGGTGGGCATCGCGATCGGCGTCGCGCTGCTGGTGCTCCCGCTGATCGGCGCCTACCTCCTGGTCCGCGAGCTGCTCTTCGGCCTGCAGGCGACACGCCTGACTCGTCGGCTGGGCGAGGAGGGCCCGCTGCCCGGCGACGGCCTGCCGCGTCGCGCCAGCGGCCGAGTCGAGCGATCGGCAGCGGATGCGGCGTTCCCGCAGTACGCGGCGGCGGCGGAGGAGCGTCCCGACGACTGGCGCGCGTGGCTGCGCCTCGGCCTCGCCTACGACATCGCGGGCGACCGCCGCCGCGCGCGGTCGGCGGTCCGCCGCGCGATCACCCTCTCCCGCTGACCGAGCGCTTCAGCAGGACTCAGGAGCAACGGCAGGACAGGATCGCACGTTGAGTCCTGCCGTCGTCGCCGAGTCCTGCTGTCGCGTTCCGCTCATCAGGCGAGGACGGCGTCGATCGCGTCGTCGCTCGTGCGATGGCGGAAGACGAAGCCGTCCTCCTCCAGCTTCGCGGGCACGACCTTCTGGCTCGGCAGCAGCAGCTCCCGGCCCATCTCGCCCATCCCGATGCCGACGACGGCCTCCGGCAGCTTCAGCACGTGCGGGCGGTGGAGGTCCGCCGCGAGGCGCCGGGTGATCTCCTCGCTGGTGGCGGGCGTCGGCCCGACCAGGTTCACGGGCCCCCCGAGCGGACTCGTCAGCAGGTGCACGATCGCGGCGGCCTCGTCGTGCAGCGAGATCCACGGCCAGTGCTGGGTGCCGTGCCCGACCGTCGAGCCGAGACCGAAGCGGGTCGCGAGCGTGAGCGGTTTCAGCGCGCCGCCGCCGGGGGCGAGCACGACGCCGGTGCGGAGCAGCGCGGTGCGGGTCCTCGACGGCGCGAGGCGCGCTGCGGCCTCCCACTCCACGACCACGTCGGCGAGGAAGCCGGTGCCGCGCGCCGACTCCTCCGTCAGCGTCTCGCCCGGTCGGTCGCCGTAGAACCCGACCGCGGACCCGGACAGGAACACGGGGGGCGGCGAGGCCGCCATGGACATCCCCTCGACGAGCGCCTGGGTCGCCTTGACCCGCGAGCGGAGGATCTGCTCCTTGTAGCGGGTGGTCCAGGGGATGCGGTTCAGCGAGGCCCCGGAGAGACTGATCACGGCGTCGACGCTGTCGAGCAGCCGGAAGTCGAGGATCTTCGCGTCGGGGGCCCAGCTGAACTCGTGCTCGGTCCGCGGCGGACGGCGCACGAGCCGCTGCACCGTGTGGCCGGCCGCAGTCAGCTGCCGCACCAGCTCGGTGCCGATCAGCCCGGACCCGCCGGCGACGAGGACCCGCAGCGTGCTGTCCTTCGCGATCGGCCTGCGCACGATCGGCTTCGGGATCACTGCGGGCGGAGGCGGGGCCGGCCGCCGAGGAGCGGGCCTCGCGGACGGCACGGGAACCCGCTTCTGCGCCATGTCCCGAGCGTAACGGTCGGTCGCGGTCAGGCGGCCGGGGGGAACACGGTGTCGAGCGCGGCGCGCAGCGTGTCGAGGTCGGCGGCGCCCGTGACCCGCGCGCGCAGCCGGCCGCCGTCGTCGAGCGCGAACACGGTCGGCGTCCTCGTCACCCCGAACCGGCCGGCCAGATCGCCCCGCCTCGTGAGGTCCACCTCCGCGACCGCCACCCCGGTCAGGCCGGCGACCATGTCGTTCAGCTGCTGTCGGACCAGCGCCGTCCGCTCGTCCTGCTCCGATCCGAACAGGAGCATGGTCGCGGCCGCTCCGAAGGCGTCGTCGGGCAGCGCGGCCTCGTGCGGCCGGATCCGCTCGCCCGATCCGCGCCGCAGCTTCCCATCGCCGCGCCAGAACACCCAGCCGATGATGCCGACGAGGCCGGTGGCGGCGGCGAGGACCAGCGGGATCACCGGTCGAGTGTAGGTGTCGTGGGGTCTCGCTACCGTTGCCGCCGTGACCGACGCAGAACCCGAGTTCCGATCCGCGATGACCGTCGAGCTGGTGCGCTCAGCCGCTCGTGACGCCGACGTCCTCTTCGCCGCGCGCGTATCGACCATGGGGGAGCAGACGCTCGAATCGGCATCGTCCGAGGCCGATCTGGAGCAGCGCGATCGCGGGTTGATCAACTACCTGATGCGCGACCGGCACGGCTCGCCGTTCGAGCACAACTCGATGACCTTCTACGTGCAGGCGCCGATCTTCGTGTTCCGCGAGTTCATGCGGCACCGCATCGCCTCCTACAACGAGGAATCGGGTCGCTACCGGGAGCTGAACCCGGTCTTCTACGTGCCCGACGCGAACCGCAACCTCGTCCAGGTGGGCAAGCCCGGCGCCTACGACTTCCTGCCCGGCACCCCGGAGCAGCACGCGGCGGTGCAGCGGGCGGTCCGCGAGCAGTCGGTCGCCGCCTACTCGGCCTACCAGCGCATGCTCGGCGACGGCGTCGCCCGCGAGGTGGCGCGGATCGTGCTGCCGCTGAACCTGTTCTCGTCGATGTACGTGACGATGAACG
>NZ_CAXTHO010000058.1:0-17534 GCF_964244015.1 uncultured Amnibacterium sp.
CGGCACCGTGACGGTGCTGCGCCGGCTCGGGGCGCTCGAGTACGAGGCGAGGAACCCGTTCCCGGTCGGCGCGATCGTCGAGGATCCGGCCACCGGTCCGGCGGCTGCCTCCACGGGCGCCTCCCTCCGCGCGCTGGGACTCGTCGTCCCGCCGATACGGATCACGATCCGGCAGGGTCGGCACCTGGGCAGACCGAGCCTTCTGCTCGTCGACGTACCGGCGAGTGGCGGCATCACCGTGACGGGAACCGCCACCCCGATCGCGGACTGACCGCACCGCTCGGCTCGCAGCCCGCTGCGCTCGCACCTGGAGCAGCGACCGTCGTCAGATCAGGTGCAGCACGGGGCGGAGAGAGCGGCCTGGGAGGCAGATGTCGGTCTCGGACCGGACTGCCGGCTTCGCGTCGAACCCGATCGAGAGCGACGCCGCCGCCATCATCAGGAGGTCGTTCGCGCCGTCGCCGATCGCGATCGTCCGCGTCGCCCCGAGCTCGTCCGCCCACGCGAGCAGCCGCTCCCGCTTCACCTCCGCGTCCACGATCCGGCCCAGCACGCGCCCGGTGAGCCGCCCGTCCACGATCTCGAGATCGTTCGCGTGTCGGCGGTCCAGCCCGAGCTCGTCGGCGAGCGGGTCGAGGACCTGCGCGAAGCCGCCGGACACCGCTCCGACCGCGCCGCCGCCCGCGTGCACCGCGGCGACCAGCTCGGCCACGCCGTCGGTCACGGTGATCCGCGCCCGCACCTCGCTGAGCACGGCGGCCGGCAGACCCGCCAGCAGAGCGACGCGGCGCAGCAGGCTGCCGGCGAAGTCCAGCTCTCCGCGCATCGCGGCGGCGGTGATGTCGGCGACCACCGCACCGACGCCCGCCGATTCGGCGAGCAGATCGATCACCTCCTCGCCGATCAGCGTCGAATCGACGTCGAGGACGACGAGGAGGCGGCTCACCCGCCCAGCGTGCCAGAGGTCAGCGTGCCGGAAGGTCAGCGTGCCGGAGGTCAGGGATCGACTCGGACGCCCTTGCCGACGACGACGATGCCGGTGTCCGTGACGGTGAGGCCGCGCTCGCGGTCGCGCTCGTGCTCGATGCCGACCCGCGCGCCCTCCGCGATCACCACGTTCTTGTCGAGGATCGCCTTCTGCACGACCGCGCCCGCGCCGATCCTGACCCGGTCGAACAGCACCGAGTCGACGACCGAGGCGCCGGATTCCACGATCGCCCACGGGCCGAGCACGCTGTTCTGGATCCGGGACCCGGAGAACAGCGAACCGGGCGACACGATCGAGTCGTGCACGACCGTGTTGTTGCCGTAGGCGTCGCGGTTGAACTTCGCGGGGGGCGAGTTCAGCGTCTGCGTGTAGATCGGCCAGCGGCGGTTGTAGAGGTTGAACACCGGCAGCGCGGACACGAGGTCCATGTGGGCGTCGTAGAACGACTCGATCGAGCCCACGTCGCGCCAGTAGTAGCGGTCGCGGTCCGTCGACCCCGGAACCGTGTTGCGGTTCAGGTCGTAGACGCCGGCCTCGCCCTGCTCGACGAACGCCGGCACGATGTCGCCGCCCATGTCGTGCTTGGACCCGGGACGTTCCGCATCCGCCTCCAGCGCCGCGATCAGCGCATCGGTGTCGAACACGTAGTTGCCCATGGAGGCGAGCACCTCGCCGGGGGAGTCGGGCAGGCCGCGCGGATCCTTCGGCTTCTCGAGGAACTGGTTGATCGTCGCCGGGTCGTCCTGGTCGACGTCGATCACGCCGAACGCGTTGGCGAGCTCGATCGGCTGGCGGATCGCCGCGACCGTCGCCTTCTTGCCGGACGCGATGTGCGCCTCGATCATCTGGGAGAAGTCCATCCGGTACACGTGATCGGCGCCGACGACGACCACGATGTCGGGCTGCTCGTCGCCGATCAGGTTCAAGCTCTGGAAGATCGCGTCGGCGCTGCCGAGGTACCAGCGCTTGCCGAGCCGCTGCTGCGCGGGCACGGATGCCACGTACGAGTTCAGCAGACCGGACAGGCGCCACGTCTCGGCGACGTGGCGGTCGAGGCTGTGCGACTTGTACTGCGTCAGCACGACGATCTGCGTGAGACCGGAGTTCAGCAGGTTCGACAGCGCGAAGTCGATCAGGCGGTAGACACCGCCGAACGGCACCGCGGGCTTGGCCCGGTCCTCGGTCAGCGGCATGAGGCGCTTGCCCTCGCCGCCGGCGAGCACGATGCCGAATACCTTCTTCGATGGCATAGCGCCGACCGTACTCCCAAGCGACATACATCGGACCTGGAAATTCCCGGTCAGCGGACGAATTGGGGGTCACTGCCGCCCGTGCGTGTCACGGTCTATGGTGACGCGCGTGCGCGTCGATCTGCTGACCAAGGAGTACCCGCCCGAGATCTACGGAGGGGCGGGGGTGCACGTCGCGGAGCTGACGAGGGCCCTGCGGAGCCGCATCGAGGTCCAGGTGCGATGCTTCGGCGCGCCTCGGGACGAGGCAGGCGTGACCGCCTACCCGACCCCTGCCGAGCTGGACGGCGCGAACGGATCGCTTGCGACCCTCGGCGTCGACCTGCAGATGGCGCAGGGCGCTGCCGGCACCGATCTCGTGCACTCGCACACCTGGTACGCGAACGCCGGGGGGCACCTCGCGAAGCTGCTGCACGGCGTCCCGCACGTCGTCACAGCGCACAGCCTCGAGCCGCTGCGGCCATGGAAGGCCGAGCAGCTGGGCGGCGGCTACCGGATCTCGAGCGAGATCGAGCGCACCGCCTACGAGGCGGCCGACGCTGTGATCGCGGTGAGCAGGGGCATGGGCGACGACATCCTGCGGTCCTACCCGAGGGTCGATCCGGCGCGCCTCCACGTGGTCTACAACGGCATCGACCTGGACCGCTGGCAGCCGAACCACGACCCCGACCTCGTCCGCTCGCTCGGTGTCGACCCCGACCGGCCCACGGTGATCTTCGTCGGGCGCATCACCCGGCAGAAGGGGCTGCCGTACCTGCTGCGTGCGGCCGCGACGCTGCCGCCGGAGGTGCAGCTGGTTCTCTGCGCGGGAGCGCCGGACACGAAGGAGATCATGGCGGAGGTCTCCGGCCTCGTGCGGGACCTGCAGCAGGCGCGCAGCGGCGTCGTCTGGATCGAGCGGATCCTGCCGCGGCCCGAGCTGACGGCGCTGCTCACCGCCGCTGACGTGTTCGTCTGCCCCTCGGTCTACGAGCCGCTCGGGATCGTGAACCTGGAGGCGATGGGCTGCGGCACCGCGGTCGTCGGTACGGCGACGGGAGGCATCCCCGAGGTCGTCGTCGACGGCGAGACCGGCAGGATCGTGCCGATCGACCAGATACAGGACGGCACGGGTACCCCGACCGACCCCGAGCGCTTCGTGGCGGACCTCGGCCGGATCCTCGGCGAGACCGTGCTGGACCGAGCGACGGCTGCGACGTACGGTGCCGCCGGCCGCGAGCGCGCCCGCGCGGTCTTCGACTGGGACGCCATCGCGGCCCAGACCGTGGAGATCTACCGCTCGCTCGTCTGACGGCCGACGAGCGGGAGTCGGGCGCGGCCTCCGTCTAGGGTTGGAGCCATGGCAGCGGTGGTGCAGTTCTCGGACGTCACGCTGACCCGGGGCAGCACCACGATCCTCGACCGCGTGTCATGGACCGTCGACAGCGCGGAGCGCTGGGTCGTCCTCGGCCCGAACGGGGCGGGGAAGACGTCGCTGCTGCAGCTGGCGTCCGCCCTGCTGCATCCGTCGCGGGGCACGGTCACGGTCCTCGACGCGCAGCTCGGCAAGGCGGACGTGTTCGAGGTCCGGCCGCGTATCGGCTTCGCGTCGAGCGCGATGGCGAAGCGCATCCCGCCGACCGAGGCGGTGCTCGACGTCGTGCTGACCGCGGCCTACTCGGTCACCGGGCGCTGGAACGAGGAGTACGAGGACATCGACACCCGCCGTGCGAACCGGGTGCTCGCGGAATGGCGTCTCGACCACCTCGCCGACCGGCGGTTCGGCGACCTGTCCGACGGCGAGCAGAAGCGCGTCCAGATCGCCCGCGCGGTGATGACCGACCCCGAGCTGCTGCTGCTCGACGAGCCCGCCGCGAGCCTCGACCTCGGGGCCAGGGAGGAGCTGCTGCAGCTGCTCGGCGGCTACGCGAGCGCCCCCAGCGCGCCCGGCATGGTGATGGTCACCCACCACGTCGAGGAGATCCCGCTGGGCTTCACGCACGCGCTGCTGCTGAAGCACGGCGCGGTCGTGGCGGCCGGCCCGATCGCCGAGACGATCACGGGGGAGCGCATCGGGGAGACGTTCGGCCTGTTGGTCGAGATCACCGAGCGCGAGGGCCGCTACGCGGCGAGAGCCGTCGCCGGCGTCTGACCCGCGGCTCTCCGGCTCTGGTATCGTCGACGGTCGGCCGGATCTCCGGCCCCGCCGCCGTGCACGTACAGCCGGCCCTCGAATTCACTCTCGATCTGAAGAGGTTCATCCGTCATGAAGTCCGGCGCCCACCCCGAGTACCGTCCGATCGTCTTCCGGGACCTCGCGTCCGGTGAGACCTTCCTGACTCGGTCCACGGTGACCAGCCAGAAGACCATCGAGCTCGATGGCACGACCTACCCCGTCATCGACGTCGAGATCTCCTCCGCCTCGCACCCGTTCTACACGGGCAAGCAGCGGATCATGGACTCCGCCGGTCGCGTGGAGAAGTTCAACCAGCGCTTCAAGAACTTCGGTCGCTGACCGCCCGGTTCGTCGCTCGACGCTAGCGGGGCCCACCGCTGCTCATCCGGCGGTGCGCACCGTCATTTTTGCAGCGGACGGCCCCGGGAGTGCGGGTCAGCGCTGGGGCCAGGCGCCTGACGTCGTGAAGGCCGGGTCGCGTTTCTCGCGCATGTAGGTCTGGAACCGGTCGGCCTGATCGGCGCACCAGCCGACCTGGGCGTCGTGCAGCTGCTGGCTCGTCAGGCCGAGGTCGGCCGCGTGTCGGCGGGCGATGGCTTGCGCGAGGCGGCCGGCCGCGATGGCGTCGGCGCCGGCGTCGTGCGCCTCGGTGAGGTAGACCCCGTACACCGCCGCCGCTGCGGTGAGGGTGCGCTTGCCGGTGCGGAACCGGTCGAGCTGCTTGTCGAGCACGAACGGGTCGACGACCGGCGCCGTGACCTCGAGCGGCCAGAGGCGGTGCCGCTCGGCTTCTGCGGCGAGCAGTGTGAGGTCGTACGGCGCGTTGTAGACCACGAGCGGGAAGCCGCGGGCGAAGAGGCTGCGGATCGCGGCCAGGATCTCGGGCACGACCTCGCCGGGTGGGCGACCGAAGCGCTGCGCACGGGCGTCGGTGATGCCGTGCACCGCCGCGGCTCCCTCGGGGATCGGGACGCCGGGATCCACGATCCAGTCCTTGCGCTCGACGACGGCGCCCGTCTCGTCGATCAGGCCGACGTGCGCCGTCACGATGCGGGCCGTCGCGGTGTCGATGCCGGTCGTCTCGAGGTCGAAGACGCCGAGTGCGCTCGCCCATTCGGGCAGCGGCAGCTGCGCCTCGGGTGCGGCCTCCGGCTCGTCCCGGTCCTCGATGAGCAGGAGCGGCACCGGCTCGGCGATGGGCGCGGGAGGCGGCGGTCGCCACGTCGAGATGATCGCGACGGTCTCGACGGGCGCGGGCGGGTCCTCGAACTCGAAGAGCAGCGTCGGAGCGTCCTGGGGCACGCTTCGACGCTAGGACGTCCCTCCGACACCACGTCCGCGGCGCGCAGCACGCCTGCCGGACTCCGGTGTCAGTCGGCGTTCGCGATGACCGGGATCGCCGTCGTGGTGACGGGCACCTCCGCCGCGATCGGCTGCGCGACCCGGAGCCAGTAGAAGCTCTGCGTGCCGAGGGTGATCGTCACCTTCCCCTCCGCGTCGAAGGAGGGGAAGGTGCTGCCGCCGAACAGGTCGGTCAGGGAGTGGTTCGCGAGGTCCGGCGCGGTGATCGTGAACGAGATCGGGTTGTGCAGGAACGAGAAGACGCAGAGCACCGCCTCGCCGCGGTCGCCGTTCGCGCCGGACGTGCCGCTGTAGTTGCGCAGGAATGCGAGCGCGGACTCGTGGTCGGTCTCGAGCACGGTCAGGTCGCCCATGCCGAACACGGGGTGCGCCTTCCGGGTGTGGATCACGTTCCGCACCCAGTGCAGCATCGAGCGCGACTGGGCGAGCTGCGACTCCACGTTGACGAGCGCGTAGTGGTAGACGAGCGACTGCACGACGGGCAGGAACAGCTTGCCGGGGTCGGAGGTGGAGAACCCGGCGTTGCGGTCGGGCGTCCACTGCATCGGCGTGCGGGACGCGTCGCGGTCGTTCAGCCAGATGTTGTCGCCCATCCCGATCTCGTCCCCGTAGTAGAGGAACGGGCTGCCCGGCAGCGAGAACAGCAGGGCGTGCGCCAGCTCCATCTCGGCCCGGGAGTTGTCGAGGAGGGGGGCGAGTCGCCGCCGGATGCCGATGTTCGAGCGCATCCGCGGGTCGTAGGCGTACCAGCCGTACATCGCCTGCCGGTACTCCTCGTCGACCATCTCGAGGGTCAGCTCGTCGTGGTTGCGGAGGAAGACGCCCCACGCGGCGGCGGCGGGGATGTCCGTCTGCTCGGACAGGATCTTGACCAGCTCGGTCGCCGTCTGCGCGCGCAGCGAGTAGTAGATGCGCGGCATCACGGGGAAGTCGAACGCCATGTGGCACTCCGGGTCGTCCTCCGAGCCGAAGAAGGCGGCGACCTCACGCGGCCACTGGTTCGCCTCCGCCAGCAGGATCCGGCCCGGGTACTCGCGGTCGACGTACTCGCGGAGGCGCTTGATGAACGCGTGCGTCGGCGGTTCGCCCTCGCCGTTGCCCTCCTCGCTCTGGAAGAGGTACGGGACGGCGTCGAGCCGCAGCCCGTCGACGCCCATGTCGAGCCAGAACCGGACGATGTCGAAGATCGCCTCCTGCACCTTCGGGTTCTCGTAGTTCAGGTCCGGCTGGTGGCTGAAGAAGCGGTGGAAGAAGAACTGCCGGCGGACCGGGTCGAACGTCCAGTTCGACTCCTCCGTGTCGACGAAGATCACGCGGATGTTCTTGTACTTCTCATCGCTGTCGCTCCAGACGTAGAAGTCGCCGTACGGCCCGTCGGGATCGCTGCGGGACTGCTGGAACCACTCGTGCGCGTCGGAGGTGTGGTTCAGCGGGAAGTCCATGACGATGCGCATGTTGCGCTCGTGCGCCCGGCGCACGAGGTCGCGGAACTCGTCGATAGTGCCGAACTCGGGCAGCACGCTCTTGAAGTCCGAGATGTCGTAGCCGCCGTCGCGCAGCGGCGACTGGTAGAAGGGCGGGAGCCACAGGGAGTCCACGCCGAGCCACTGCAGATAGTCGAGGCGGGAGGCGAGCCCGGCCAGGTCGCCCGTGCCGTCGCCGTTGCTGTCCACGAAGCTGCGGACCATCACCTCGTAGAACACCGCCCGCTTGTACCAGGTCGGGTCCCGGGTCAGTCCGGGCAGCTGGATCGGTGCGGTGAAGCTCACAGGGGCGCTCGTTCCCTCGGTCGTCGTCTCGACTGGGCGCCGGCAGCACCGGCCGGATCATCCTAGGAGGGGCCCCCGAGGACCCAGCCGAGTCGCGCGAGCGCGGCCGCCGCCGCCGCCGCGTCAGTCCGCGGAGCCCGAGAACACGCCGCCGAGGCCCATCCCGGTCTTCCGGTCGCCGGCGCCCGTGTTCTTCTTCAGCGCCTTGGCGAGCGCCTCGATCGTGACGGACTGCAGGATGACTCGCCCATCGCCCTCGAGGGTCGCGAGCGTGAAGCCCTCGCCGCCGAACAGGCCGGTCATGAGGCCCTGTCTGCTCAGGCCGCCGATCACCTCGATGTCGTAGCGGATGTTCTGGTCCCAGGCGACCACGCAGCCGGTGTCGACCTTGAGCCGGCCGCCGTAGTCGGCCGGGTTGATGTCGATGAAGTCGCCTGCTCCCGCGACCAGGAGCGTGCCGGTGCCGGTGAAGCGCTCGAGGACGAGGCCCTCGCCGCCGGCGAGGCCCGCCCGGTTCCCCATGAACGCGACGTCGAAGTGCACCCCGGCCTCCGCCGCGACGAAGGCGTCCTTCTCGGCGGTCCAGGTGGTGCGGCCGTCGAGCTCGAGGGCGCGCATCTCGCCGGGGAGCACGCCGGCGAGCGCGAGCAGCCCGTCACCGCCGTTCGTGTGGAAGTGCGTGAACGCGAAGGACTCGCCCGCGAGCATCCGCTTCCCGGCGTCGAGCGCACCGCGCAGCAGGCCCGCGGCGGGCCCTCGGTCGTTCTGCGTGGACGACGGCTGCGTCAGCTTCGTCTCCATCTGCACGTCGGCGGAGCAGAACAGGAACTTGCCCGCCTCGCTGAAGACGACCTGCCCCGGCCGCAGCGTGACCACCGCCATCTGCGTGGTCGTGCCGACGAGCTGGAGATCGAGTGTCATGCCGCCCAGTCTCCCCGCCCCCGCATCTCCTGGGAGTTCCCGACCGCTCCGCGGAGCCGGCTGTCGGTAGGCTGACGGCGCGGGCACACCCCGCACCGGACGGCGGATCCCGCATGATCCCGCCGTTCGGACGGTCCGACTCGTTCTGGAGGAAGTCACATGTCGGTCTCGCTGTCCAAGGGTGGCAACGTCAGCCTCACCAAGATCGCGCCGAGCCTCACCGCGGTGCTCGTCGGTCTCGGCTGGGACACGCGGACCACGACGGGAGCCGACTTCGACCTCGATGCCAGCGCGCTGCTGTGCGGCGCCGACGGCAAGGTCCCGAGCGACGACTACTTCGTGTTCTTCAACAACCTGAAGTCGCCGGAAGGCTCGGTCGAGCACACGGGCGACAACCTCACGGGTGCCGGCGAGGGCGACGACGAAGCGGTCAAGGTCGACCTGAGCACCGTGCCCGCCGACATCCAGAAGGTCGTGTTCCCCGTCTCGATCTACGAGGCGGAGGCCCGCTCGCAGTCGTTCGGGCAGGTCGTGAACGCCTTCATCCGCGTGGTCGACCAGTCGAACAACACTGAGCTGGCCCGCTACGACCTGACCGAGGACGCGTCCACCGAGACCGCGATGGTCTTCGGGGAGCTCTACCGCAACGGCGCCGAGTGGAAGTTCCGGGCGGTCGGGCAGGGCTACGCCTCCGGTCTCGCCGGCATCGCGCGCGACTACGGCGTCCGGCTCTGAGGCGCGCGGTGCGTCCGAACACTTCGGGTCGCCCTGACCGACGCTCCAGCACGGTCGCCGCGTGATCCTCCGCACGTTCGGCTGGGCCTTCTCGATCACCCTGATCGGCCTCGTCGGTGCCCTCGTCTTCGGCGGCCCGGAAGCGTTGGCGCTCGTCGCGATCCTGGCGGTGCTGGAGATCTCGCTCTCCTTCGACAACGCGGTCGTGAACGCGGGCATCGTCGTCAGGATGAATCCGTTCTGGCAACGGATCTTCCTCACGATCGGTGTGCTGATCGCCGTGTTCGGCATGCGGCTCGTGTTCCCGCTGCTGATCGTCGGCGTCACGGCGCAGCTGAACCCGATCGATGCGGTCCGCCTCGCGCTCGAGGGCGGCAGCGCGGAGGAGCCGGGCACCTACGGCTACCTGCTCTCTGCGGCGCACCCGAGCATCGCGGCGTTCGGCGGCACGTTCCTCTTCGTGCTCTTCCTCGACTTCCTCTTCGAGGATCGGGAGATCCGCTGGCTGACCTGGCTGGAACGGCCGCTGGCACGGATCGGGCAGCTGGACCAGCTCTCGGTCGTCGTCGCGCTGATCGTGCTCGTGGCGGCGGCGTTCGGCCTGTCCGACGACCCCGCGACCGTGCTGGTCTCCGGTGTGCTCGGCCTCGTCGTGTACCTCCTGGTCAACGGGCTCAGCAGCCTCTTCGAGTCGGCCAGCAACGACGGCGACGAGGAGGAGGGCGAGGAGGACGTCCAGCCCGGTATCCACGGTGACGCCGACCGGATCGCGGCGGCTGCGCCGCAGAGCAGGTCGGGTGCCGCGCCGGTCAAGGTCGTCGCGGGCCGTGCGGCGTTCTTCCTGTTCCTGTACCTCGAGGTGCTCGACGCGTCGTTCTCGTTCGACGGGGTGATCGGCGCGTTCGCGATCACGCAGGACATCATCATCATCGCGGTCGGCCTCGGGATCGGCGCGTTCTACATCCGGTCGCTGACGGTCTTCCTGGTGCGCCAGGGGACGCTCGGGGACTACGTGTACCTGGAGCACGGTGCGCACTGGGCCATCGGCGCCCTGTCGGTCATCCTGCTGCTCGGCATCCGGTTCGAGGTGCCCGAGATCATCACCGGGCTGGTCGGGGTCGCCTTCATCGGTGCCGCGTTCGCCAGCTCCCTGGTCAGGAACCGTCGCCTCGCGCGCACCCCAGCGGTCGGCTGACCACATCCCGGCCGATGCGGTCGGGCGGAACCGGATCCAAGGAGCAGGACAGACATGGCGGTCGACTACAGCAAGCGGAGCGGCGACGGCGACGGGGCGAAGGGCGGCGTCTCCCTGAGCAAGGTGACGCTGACGAAGGCCGCCCCGAAGGTGTCGCTGGCGAAGCAGCCGGCCGGAGGCGGTCTGCTCCGGGTGAACCTGAACTGGGACGCGCAGACCAGGCGCACCGGGCTCTTCGGGCGGTCGTCGTCGTCGATCGATCTCGATCTCGGCTGCCTCTACGAGTACTCGGACGGGTCCAAGGGCGCCGTGCAGGCGCTCGGCGACGCGCTCCGGGACCGGAACCCGTTCTCGTCCCAGCCGATCTGCCGTCTCGACGGTGACGACCGCAGCGGCACGAACACCGCCGGCGAGAACCTGTTCGTCGACCTGTCCCAGGTCGACCACATCCGCAGGATCCTGGTGTTCGCCTTCATCTACGAGGGCGCGCCGAACTGGGCGGCCGCGAACGCCGTCGTCACGCTGTTCCCCGCGGCCGGTCCCCAGATCGAGGTCCGACTCGACGAGCACGACCCGCGCTCGACCATGTGCGCCATCGCCGTGCTGCAGAACGTCGGCGGCGAGCTCACCGTGCAGCGCGAGGTGCGGTACTTCGGCGGGCACTCCGAGCTCGACACGGCCTTCGGCTGGGGCATGCGCTGGACGGCGGGCAGCAAGTAGCCCGGTCCGCCTCCCGCCTCAGCTGGCGAGGGCCTGCGCGGCGACCGCGCGCATGTCCTTGCCCGTCCGGCCGTCGTGGTACGCGCCGACGGCGCGCATCTCCCACGACGTGCCGGTGCGGGTGAGGACGGCCATGATGACGCCGGTCCGCGCCTCCGAGTTGGTGAGGTCGAACCGCACGAGCTCAGCACCGGACCGCTCGTCGACGAGCCGGCAGAACGCCCGGCTGATCTCGGTGAACTTCTGACCGCCGAACGAGTTGATGGTGAAGACGAGGGAGTGGACCTCGCTCGGCAGGGCGCTGAGCCGCACGATGATCTGCTCGTCGTCACCGTCGCCCTCACCGGTGACGTTGTCGCCCGAGTGCGTGATCGCACGGCGGAAGGCGGTGCGATGGTTGAACCAGACGACCTCGAGGTTCTTCCCGGTCACGTCGAACGCGAGGGCCGATGCATCGAGGTCGATCGAGCGCCCGCTCTCCGCCGGATCCCAGCCGAGGCCCATCACGACGCGGTCCAGGGCGGGGGCGCCCGTCTTCACGAGGCTGACCCGCTCGCCCTTCACGAGACTGACGCGACCCTTGTCGAGGTTCACGACCCTGGACGCCGGAGGAGCCTGAGGTGCAGGTGCACGGGCAGGTGCAGGTGCAGGTGCAGGAGCGGGTGCCGCCTCGTCCTGCACGGAGATGCCGTAGTCGGTCGCGAGGCCGGCGAGGCCCGACGCCCAGCCCTGCCCGACGGCGCGGAACTTCCATCCGCCGTCGCGGCGGTAGAGCTCGCCGGCTGCGAAGGCGGTCTCGGTGGTCGCGCCCATGTCGGTGAAGCTCGCCAGCTCTGCTCCGGTCGCGACGTCGCGGATGCTGAGCGCCAGGTCGCGGACGCCGCCGAACGGTCCGCCGTCGGAGGATGCGGCGATCACGACCCGGTGGACCACGGGCGTCAGGGCCGTGAGGTCGACCTCGATCGAGTCGGTCGCCGTGCCGCCCGCCGTCGACTTGCCGCGGTGCGTGACTGTGCCGGAGGGGTCCCTCGGCTGGTTGTAGAAGACGAAGTCGTCGTCGGAGCGGACCCGACCGTCCGCGCCGAGCAGCAGCGCCGACACGTCGACGTCGGGGGAGCCCGGCGCGGACGACCAGGACAGCTGTGCGCGGACGGCCCCGGAGGGCACCGCTGTGTTCGCGCCCTTGGGCAACCCGGCCATGGTAGGCATGATGACACAGCCCGCCCAGGGGCTATCCGGCCCGAGAGCGGGACCCCGTGCGCCATTTCCACCAGCTGCCCGAAGCCGTCCGAAGCCGGCTCTTCGCCGTCGAGCCGGACCCGTTCGAGCGGACGGCGGACACCGCCACGCTCGCGATGTCGCTCGGCGCCACGCTCTACATGCCGGCGACGCGGCCCGCGATCGCCGCGGACCTCGTGCGCCAGCACGCCGCGGGCGTGCTGAGCAGCGTGGTCTGCCTGGAGGACGCGATCGCGGACGCCGACATCCCGTGGGCGGAGGAGAACCTCGTCGCGCAGCTCCGGCTGCTGCGAGATCGCACCCGCGGAGGCGACGGCGCCCCGCTGACGTTCGTCCGGGTGCGTCGGCCCGAGCAGATCCCCGACCTCGTCGAGCGGCTGGGCGCGGACGCGGTGCTGCTGTCGGGCTTCGTGCTGCCGAAGTTCGAGGCCGACAACGGGCGTGCGTACCTCGAGGCGCTGCACGTGGCGCGGCGCGACAGCGGGGTCCCGCTGCTCGCGATGCCGGTGCTGGAGTCGCCTCGGCTGATCCACCGGGAGTCCCGGCTGTCGACGCTGACCGGCATCGCGCAGCTGCTCGGCGAGCAGCGCGACCTCGTGCTCGCGGTGCGGATCGGCGCCACCGACCTGAGCGCCGTGTACGGCCTGCGCCGCGACCCGGACCTGACGATCTACGACGTCCGCATCGTCGCCGAGCTGATCAGCGACGTGGTCAACGTGCTCGGCCGCGCGGACGGCACCGGACACGTGATCACCGGTCCCGTCTGGGAGTACTTCGCCTCGCACGACCGCCTGTTCAAACCGCAGCTGCGGGTGACGCCGTTCGAGGACCAGGACGAGCGGGGCCTGCGGCAGCGGCTCGTCCGTGCCGACCTGGACGGGCTGATCCGGGAGGTGGTGCTGGACAAGGCGAACGGCCTCATCGGCAAGACCGTCATCCACCCCGACCACGTCGCCGCGGTGCACGCGCTGCTGGTGGTCACCGCCGAGGAGCACTCGGACG
Source organism: uncultured Amnibacterium sp. (assembly GCF_964244015.1). Taxonomy (NCBI): domain Bacteria; kingdom Bacillati; phylum Actinomycetota; class Actinomycetes; order Micrococcales; family Microbacteriaceae; genus Amnibacterium; species uncultured Amnibacterium sp. The sequence goes on from NZ_CAXTHO010000058.1 coordinate 13,337, forward strand.
CCACGGACATCGTCGGCACCGCGGCCTCCGGTGGCGCGACGGCGTCCCGATACGGGAACAAGATGAACGAGTCCAAGCCGCATCTCGCCTGGGCGCGCGGGGTGCTAGCGCGGGCGCGGGCGTTCGGTGTCGCCCACGAGGACGTCGGCCTGGTGGACCTGCTCGCCGCCGAGGCCCTGCCCGCGCGGCTCGCCTGACGGCTCGACGATGGTCGGCACCGTCGTGAACGACGCCCCGAGCCGCGGGTGGAGGGGCGCGGGTCGTCGGCCGAGCGCCAGCTCGACGGCGGCCCACGGCAGGTTCACGCCCGCCCGCGCCGTCTGCGCGATGCCGCCGGAGGCCCGCGGATTCGTCTCGAGCAGGTACGGCCGCGGCGCCGGGTCGACGCCGGGCTGCTGCCAGGAGCGCACCTGGGTGTTGGAGAGGAACGCGAGCCGGTGGCGGGCGACGACGGAGCGCGCGATCGCGGTCGCGGCCGGGTCGTCGAGCAGGAAGCGCCGGTACCCGCGCTTGCCCCGGGGGACCGCGGCGAGCAGCGTGCCGTCGGCGTCCGCGAGGCAGTCGACGCTCACCTCCGGCCCGGGCAGCACCGGCATCACGAGCAGCGGCGGCACCGCAGCGCGCTCGCGCTCGAGCGCCGCGGCGAGCGTCCGCACGTCGAGCAGGCTCTGGAGGGGGCCGAGCAGCTCCGGCAGCGCGAGCGGCCGGCGCAGCAGCTCGTAGAACCCCTCGCCGCCCACGCCGAGGACGGGTTTGACACAGACGCGGCCGAACCGGCGCTCCAGCTCGTCGAACGCGTCGAGCAGCTCAGCGGCGGTGCGCGCGACCCGGTACGGGGGGACCGGCAGGCCGTCGCGGGCCGCGTCCTCGTAGGCGCCCACCTTGTCGTGCAGCCGCAGGATCGCCTCCCGCGGCGGGACCACCGTCGCGACGCCGGCGTGCGCGAACCGCGCTCGCGCCCCCGCGATCGCCGCCGCGTGCAGCCGCGGGATGACGACGTCGACGCCGTGGCGCTCGCAGACGCCGAGCGCCCACTGCACGTACTGCTCCTCCGTGAGGTCGTCGTCGGGCTCCGGCTCCGTGACGTCGGCCACCGCGAGCACGGGCGAGTCCGGCGACGCGTGGGTGGCGAGGATCCGCACGGACTCGCCCGCCGGGTTGTCGCGGAGGAGCGCGATCGTGTGCACGTGCGTGGCGTAGGTGCGGTTGAACCAGACGGTGAGAACGATGCCTCCGGATGGGGAGCGGCGGGTGCGGGCGGAGCCCTGACACTATGGCGGGATGCGCGACCTGGCTTCGACCACGGCGGCCGGCGCCACGGGGTGGGCGGAGCGGCGCCTCGGGATCGAGCTGGCGTCGTCGCCCGGCCCGCTGGGCCTCCGGCTCGACGACCTCGTCTCCCTGGCGGTGCGGCGCAACCCGCGGCGGGCGCATCTGCTGGTCTCCACGGTGCTCGGCAAGCATCGCCCGACGGATCCCGATGTGGTCCGCGGTGCGGCGCTGCTGCTCGGCCGGCTCGTCGCGCGGGCGCTCGGCGCGCCCGAGGGTGATGCCGTGCTCGAGGCTTCCGGCGCCCGGCTGCTGCGCGCCCTCCGGGGTGAGCCGGGTGCGGCGGCCGACACCGTGACCGCGCCGTCCGTCGATCAGTCGCACGACCTGCTCGTGATCGGGTACGCGGAGACCGCCACCGCCCTCGGGCAGACCGTCGCCGACGCGCTCGATGCGGACTACCTCTCGTCGACCCGCAGGGACCTCCCCTCCGCCGTCGCAGGTGCCGGCTTCGAGGAGGAGCACAGCCACGCGACGAGCCACCGGCTGCTGCCGGACCGCGCAGAGCTGCTCGAGGCGGGCACGGTCGTCCTGGTCGACGACGAGCTGACGACGGGGACCACCGTGCTGAACACCGTCGCGATGCTGGAGCGGATCCGGTCGGGCCGGCGCTACGTCGTCGCGACGCTGGTCGACCTCCGGCCGCCGGGGGACGCGGGGCGGCTGCTGGCCGCGGCAGCCGAGCTGGGCGTGGACCTGCGGGTGGTCGCGCTCGCGAGCGGCGCGGTCCGCGTGCCGGAGGACGTGCTCGCGCGCGCGGCCGCGCTGCAGGCGGAGCCGGCCGTGCCGCCGCAGCGGAACCCCGCGGCGCACGGGGTCGAGTGGGCAGGGGTCGAGTGGATCGAGGGCGCCTGGCCGCGGGACGCCCGCCACCACGGGCGGCACGGCTACCGGCGGACGGACCGGCAGCGCTTCGAGTCGGCGCTCGCCGCGCTCGCCGGCAGCGTCGCCGACCGCGTGCCGGAGGGCCGCATCCACGTGCTCGGGACCGAGGAGCTGATGTACCTCCCGCAGGCGCTCGCGGGCCGGCTCGGCGCGCTGCTGCCCGACGCCGCGCTCACGTCGTCGGCGACGACCCGGTCGCCCGTGGTCGTCGTCGACGATCCCGCGTACCCGATCAGGAGCCGCGTCGTCTTCGCCGCGCACGACGACCCGGACGACGGGCCGGGGGAGCGGTTCGCCTACAACCTCGGCGCCGCCGGGCGCTTCGACACGATCGTGGTCGTCGTCGACGAGCGGGGACGCACGCCGCAGCTGACCGGCGCGGGGGGACTGCTCCCGCAGCTGACGGCGCTGGCGGCCCGGGTGCTCGTGGCCGTCGTGCCGGACGGCACGCCCGAGGCCACCGCATGACAGCGCCGCAGCCCCTCCACGGGCCCGCATTCGGCTCGTACCCGCCGGACGACGTCGCGTGGCTGCTCACCGACCTGTCCGACGTGGTGCTCGAGGCGCCGGTCGAGGAGCGCGAGGAGGCCATCCAATCCGGCGGCGCGCACTACGCCGAGTCGCTGCCGATCGAGTACGAACCGGATGCCGAGTACACCGCGCTGTTCGAGCAGGCCCTCGCCGAGCAGGCGACGCACGTCGCGGAGGCGGTCGGCGTCGTCGCGGAACAGCTGCTGGCGCAGCGGGGCGAGCGGCTCGTGCTCGTCTCCCTCGCCCGGGCCGGCACGCCCGTCGGCGTGCTGCTGCGCCGCTGGCTCCGGTCCGCCCACGGTATCGACGTGCCGCACTACGCCGTCTCGATCGTCCGCGGACGCGGCATCGACACGGAGGCGCTGCGCTACCTGGCTGCGCAGCACGACCCCGCGGACATCGCGTTCGTCGACGGCTGGACCGGCAAGGGCGCCATCGTGCGCGAGCTCGCCGCCTCCGTCGCGACCGCCAACTCGGAACTCGGTTCCGCGTTCCGGGCCGAGCTCGCCGTGCTCGCCGACCCGGGCTCCTGCGTCACGACCTTCGGCACCCGCGACGACTTCCTGCTGCCGTCCGCCTGCTTGAACTCCACCGTCTCCGGCCTGGTCTCGCGGACCGTCCTGAACCGGAGCCTGCTCGCCGCGACCGACTTCCACGGCGCGAAGTTCTACGCGCACCTGGCCCCCTCCGATGTGTCGAACCGGTTCGTCGACGTCGTCGAGGCCGCTTTCGCCGGTATCGCGGCCGCCGTGCGGGACCGGTCCCGGACACCCATCGAGGCCGTCGCCCCTACCTGGGCCGGCTGGGCGAGCGTCGAGGCCCTGAGCGAGCGCGAGGGGATCGGCGACGTGAACCTGGTGAAGCCGGGCGTCGGCGAGACGACCAGGGTGCTCCTGCGCCGAGTGCCCTGGAAGGTGCTCGTGCGGGACGTGCGCGACCCGGGCCTCGCGCATCTGCGCCTGCTCGCCGCGCAGCGCGGCGTCCCGGTGGTGGAGGACCCGGACCTGGTCTACCGCGCGGTGGGCCTCATCCATCCGAGGTACACCCGCGGCGCGGTCGGCGCCGCGGGCACAGCGGCGCAGGGACCGACGGGGTGAGCGCAGCGGCCACGCTGGTGATCAGCGACCTCGACCGGACCCTGCTCTACTCCACCTCCGCCCTCCTGCTGCCGCCGGGCGAGCCCGCGCCGCGGCTGCGCTGCGTTGAGGTCTACGAGGGCCGGCCGCTGTCGTACCTGACCGAGCGGGCGGCGACGGTGATCGCCGGGCTGGTCGAGCGGGGCTGCTTCGTGCCGATCACGACCCGCACCGTCGCGCAGCTCCAGCGGGTGCAGGAGCCGTTCTCGGCCGCCGAATACGCCGTGTGCGCCAACGGGGGCCGGCTGCTGCGGCACGGTGCGGAGGATCCGGAGTTCACCGCGGCCGTCGCCCTCCGGCTCGCGGCGTCGGGTGCG
>NZ_CAXTHO010000059.1:0-17533 GCF_964244015.1 uncultured Amnibacterium sp.
TCGAGACCAAGGGCGGGATCATGACCAAGCTCATCGAGCGCAACACGGCCATCCCGACCAAGCGCAGCGAGACGTTCACCACGGCCGACGACAACCAGCCGTCCGTCGCCATCCAGGTGTTCCAGGGCGAGCGCGAGTTCACGCGGGACAACAAGAACCTCGGCACCTTCGAGCTGACCGGCATCGCGCCGGCGCCGCGCGGCATGCCGCAAGTCGAGGTCACGTTCGACATCGACGCGAACGGCATCGTGCACGTGTCCGCGAAGGACAAGGGCACCGGCAAGGAGCAGTCGATGACGATCACGGGGGGCTCGAGCCTCCCGAAGGACGACATCGAGCGCATGATCCGCGAGGCCGAGGAGCACGCCGCCGACGACAAGCGCCGTCGTGAGGCGGCTGAGGAGCGCAACTCCGGTGAGCAGCTCGCCTACTCGATCGAGAAGCTGATCAAGGAGAACGACGACAAGCTGCCCGCCGACGTCAAGGACGAGGTGCAGGCTGACGTCGACGCGCTGAAGAGTGCGCTCGCCGGCGACGACGACGACGCGGTGAAGGCCGCGTTCGCGAAGCTCAGCGAGAGCCAGACCAAGCTCGGCCAGGCGATCTACGCCAACTCGCAGGCGGAGGAGTCGGCGCCGGCCGGCGAGCAGCCCGCCTCGTCGTCCTCCGACGACGAGGACGTGGTGGACGCCGAGGTCGTGGACGACGACGAGCCCAAGCGATGACGGGCGAGGACAAGAACCTTTCCGGGGCGCCCGACGAGGGCGTCCCGGAAGGGGACGACAGCTTCCTGGCCGCAGAAGGCCCCGATGTCGAGACGTCGCTCTCGGATGCCGATGAGGCGTTCCTGAACGGCCAGGGCGACCTGCCCGACGGCACGCCCGCGCCTCCCGGCATTGCCGATCAGGACGGTGAGCACCTCGCCGACCTCCGTCGCGTGACTGCCGAGTACGCGAACTACCGCCGCCGCACCGAGCGGGAGCGCGATGCGATCCGCGACCGTGCGACCGGGGATGCGGCGCGTGCGATCCTGCCGGTGCTCGACGATCTGGACCGGGCGGAGGCGCACGGCGACCTCGCCGAGGGCGGGCCGATGACCGCGATCGCGCAGAAGCTGCGCGGCGCGGTGGCGAAGCTCGGCATCACGGCGTACGCGGAGCAGGGCGAGCCGTTCGACCCGCACCAGCACGACGCGATCTTCCAGCGGGAGAGCCCGGACGTGACCCGCCCGACCGTGTCCGACGTCGTGGAGCGCGGCTACCGGATCGGCGACACCGTGCTCCGCGTCGCGAAGGTCGTCGTCGACACTCCCTCCGGGAGCTGAGCCATGGCGAGTCAGGACTGGTTCGAGAAGGACTTCTACACGGTCCTCGGCGTGGACAAGTCCGTCTCGCAGGCCGACCTGAAGAAGGCGTACCGACGGCTCGCGCGGCAGTACCACCCCGACTCCAACCCCGGCGATCAGGCCGCGGAGTCCCGCTTCAAGGAGATCTCCGAGGCGTACAGCGTGCTGTCCGACGAGGAGCAGCGGAAGGAGTACGACCAGATCCGCGCGATGGGGTCCGGCGCCCGCTTCACCGCGGGCGGTCAGGGCGGTCAGGGCGGCGGCTTCGAGGACGTGTTCGGCAACCTGTTCGGCCAGGGTGCCAGAACCCGCACCCCGACCCGTGGTGGGGGAGGCGGGGGGTTCGAGGACCTCCTCGGGGGGCTCTTCGCGAACGGGACACCCGGGAACGGCGGCGGGTTCGGGCAGTCGACCGGCGGCTTCCGCGGCTACGGCGGACCCACGCCGGGCAGGGACGTCACCGCGACGACGAGCATCGACTTCGTCACAGCGACGAAGGGCGACACCGTCACCCTCTCCGGCGGCAACGGCAAGCCGATCACCGTGCGGATTCCCGCCGGCGTGGTCGACGGTCAGAAGCTCAAGCTGCGCGGCAAGGGCGAACCGAGCTCGGACGGCGGCGAGGCGGGCGACCTGGTCCTCACGGTCCAGGTCGACAAGCACCCGGTCTTCGAGCGGGACGGCCTCAACCTCCGCGTGAACGTCCCGGTGACGTTCGCGGAGGCCGCGCTCGGCGCGACGATCGAGGTACCGACCCTCGGTGGCGAGCCCGTGCGGATGAAGGTGCCTGCCGGCACCTCCAGCGGGCGCGTGCTGCGGCTGAAAGGCCGCGGTGTCGGCACGGCGAAGGGCACGGGCGACCTGCTGGCCAAGGTCGAGGTCGCCGTGCCGAACCACCTCTCCGACGCGCAGAAGGAGGCGCTCGACGCCTTCGTCACCGCGTCCGGCGACGAGAACCCCCGCGACGACCTGCTGGCCAAGGCCCGCGCGTGACCAGAGCGCGTGTTCACGGATCAGGAGATTCGGGGCGCTTCGCGCTGCCGAATCCCCTGATCCGTGAACACGATGGGCAGCGCTGATGGAGGCGGACGACCCGATCATCCCCATCGCCTCGGCGGCGCAGCTGGCCGGGATGCACCCGCAGACCCTGCGCCAGTACGACCGGCTCGGCCTGGTCGTGCCTCGGAGGACCAGCGGCAAGTCCCGGCGCTACTCCCTGCGCGAGGTCGCCCAGTTGCGGGAGGTGCAGCGCCTCTCGAGCGAGGGGGTCTCGCTGCAGGGCATCAAGCGGGTGCTCGAGCTGGAGAACGAGGTGGTCGCGCTGCGCACCCGGGTCCGTCAGCTCGAGACGGCGCTGGCGAACGAGCTGCTGTCCCGCCCCGGCGCGCGGGTGTTCGCCTCCTCCACCCAGGGCGACGTGGTCCCCTTGCGGCACGGCACCCGCGCAGCCCGGCGGACCGAGCTGATGGTCTGGCGCCCGGTCGCCATCGACCCCGACGAGGAGTAACCCATGGCCAACATGCGCGGCGCCGCCGCTCCTCAGGAGAATTCGAAGAGCGCCCTCGAGCTGTACGGCATCGACCTCACCGAGATCGCGAAGGCGGGGAAGCTCGATCCGGTCATCGGACGCGATTCCGAGATCCGCCGGGTCAGCCAGGTGCTCACCCGGCGGACCAAGAACAACCCGGTGCTGATCGGCGAGCCCGGCGTCGGCAAGACCGCAGTGGTGGAGGGTCTCGCGCAGCGGATCGTCGCCGGCGACGTCGCCGACTCCCTGAAGAACAAGCAGCTCGTGTCGCTCGACCTCGCCGCCCTGGTGGCGGGGGCGAAGTACCGGGGCGAGTTCGAGGAGCGCCTGAAGGCCGTGCTCAAGGAGATCGACGACTCCGACGGCCGCATCATCACCTTCATCGACGAGCTGCACACCCTGATGGGCGCGGGCGGCGGCGAGGGCAGCGTCGCGGCGGCGAACATGCTGAAGCCGATGCTGGCCCGCGGCGAGCTGCGGATGATCGGTGCGACGACGCTGAACGAGTACCGCGAGTACATCGAGAAGGACGCCGCCCTCGAGCGGCGTTTCCAGCAGGTCTTCGTCGGCGAGCCGTCGGTGGACGACTCCGTGGCGATCCTCCGTGGGCTGAAGGAGCGGTACGAGGCGCACCACAAGGTGGCGATCGCCGACTCTGCCCTCGTCGCCGCGGCCGCCCTCTCCAACCGGTACATCACCTCCCGTCAGCTGCCCGACAAGGCGATCGACCTCATCGACGAGGCCGCGAGCCGCCTCCGGATGGAGATCGACTCCGCGCCCGTCGAGATCGACGAGCTGCGGCGGTCCGTCGACCGGTTGAAGCTGGAGGAGCTGGCGCTGAAGCGCGAGAAGGACGACGCCTCCCGCGATCGGCTCGTGAAGCTGCGCGCCGATCTCTCCCGCCGCGAGTCGACGCTGCGGGATCTGCAGGAGCGGTGGGAGCGGGAGCGCGCCGACCTCAACCGGGTCGGGAACCTGAAGGAGAAGGTCGACGCACTGCGGATGCGCGCGGAGCGGGCGCAGCGCGAGGGGAACCTGGAGGAGGCGTCCCGCCTCCTGTACGGCGAGATCCCGGTGATCGAGCGCGAGCTCGCCGATGCCGAGCAGGCGGAGGAGCACACCGACGAGCCCCGGATGGTCAACGACCAGGTGACGGACGAGGACATCGCGGCGGTGGTCGCCCAGTGGACCGGCATCCCGATGGGGCGTCTGCTGCAGGGCGAGACCCAGAAGCTGCTGCGCCTCGAGAGCGAGCTCGGCAAGCGGCTGATCGGCCAGAAGGCCGCGGTCCGTGCGGTGTCCGACGCGGTGCGGCGCACCCGCGCGGGGATCGCGGACGGCAGCCGGCCCACGGGCTCGTTCCTGTTCCTCGGCCCGACCGGCGTCGGCAAGACCGAGCTCGCGCGCGCTCTCGCGGAGTTCCTGTTCGACGACGAGCGCGCGATGGTCCGCATCGACATGAGCGAGTACGGCGAGAAGTTCGCCGTGTCCCGCCTGGTCGGTGCGCCTCCCGGCTACGTCGGGTACGAGCAGGGCGGCCAGCTGACGGAGGCGGTGCGGCGCCGTCCCTACTCCGTCGTGCTGCTCGACGAGGTCGAGAAGGCGCACCCCGAGGTGTTCGACATCCTGCTGCAGGTGCTCGACGACGGCCGCCTCACCGACGGGCAGGGCCGCACGGTCGATTTCCGCAACACGATCCTCATCCTGACGTCGAACCTCGGCAGCCAGTACCTGACGGACCCGTCGACGTCGGCCGAGCAGAAGGAGGAGACGGTCCAGGCCCTCGTGCGGCAGGCGTTCAAGCCCGAGTTCGTCAACCGGCTCGACGACATCGTGGTGTTCCAGTCGCTGACGGAGGAGGACCTCGGTCAGATCGTCGAGCTGTACATCGACCGCCTCGGCCGTCGCCTCGCCGATCGCCGGCTGCAGCTGGCCGTGACCCCGGAGGCGCGGGGCTGGCTCGCCGAGCGCGGCTTCGACCCGCTCTACGGCGCCCGCCCCCTCCGCCGCCTGATGCAGCGGGAGATCGACGACCGCCTCGCCCGCGCGCTGCTCGCCGGCGACATCCGCGACGGCGACACCGTCCGGGTGGCCGTCGACCCCCACGCCGACACCCTCTCGGTCGTCCGCTTCGAGGTCCCGGTCGCGTAGGCCGGCGTTCACGGATCAGGGGATCCGGCCGCGCGGAGCGCGCCGGATCCCCTGATCCGTGAACACCTCCCGTCCACCTGCTGTCGTTAGGCAGGTGCGGTGGAACGACTGCATCTGCTGCTGGTGGGCATCGACGGGCTCCGGCTCGACCTCGCGACCGAGGACCGGGCTCCGCACCTCCGTGGTCTGATGGCGCGTGGGACGACGACCCGGATGACGATGCCGGTGCCGACGATCTCGGGGCCCGGCTGGGCGACGCTCCTGACCGGCGCATCGCACGCGGAGCACGGCGTCGTCGACAACACGTTCGTCGGCAGCCGCCTCGCGGGGATCCCGGACCTGCTCAGCCTCGCCTACTACGCCGACCCCACCCGGACGACGTTCGCCGCAGCGGCGTGGCCTCCTCTCGTCGACCCGGCGGGTGTCGGGCCGGTCATCCACACGAGGGAGGAGCAGCGCAGGGCTGAGCGGCATCGCGTGATCGTGCGCGACGGCGAGACGTACGGCTACCGCACCACCGACGCGGAGATCGCGGACTTCGCGGTCGCCGGGTTGTTCGCCGCGGGACCGGATGTGTCCTTCGTCTACTGCTCGGGGGTCGACGAGGCCGGCCACGTCCACGGCGCGGTGAGCGCGCAGTACGCGGAGGCCGTCAGGAGGACCGACGCGCATCTCGGCCGCATGCTGGCGGTCGTCGACCACCGCGCCCAGGCGGGGGAGCGCTGGCTCGTCGCGGTGACGACGGATCACGGCCACGTCGGCGGCGGCGGCCACGGCGGTGGCGAGCCGGAGGTGACCGCCTCCTTCGTCGTCCGCGCCTCCTGGAACGCGGAAGTCGACCCCTGGCCGGACGAGATCGAGCCGACCGAGCTCACGCCGCGGCTGCTCCGAGCCCTGACTCCGGAGGCGCTCCGCGGCTGAGGGAGGGTTGCCGCGATCAGTCGCGGGCGAGCACCAGCTCGTCCAGCGGGAGGCGGGTGCGCTCGGCGGTCTCGCGGAGGCGGTACTTCTCGGGCAGCAGGTCGGGCGAGCCGACGGTGCCGACGGCGGTGACGGTGATCGGCACGAAGCGCTCGGGCAGAGCGAACTCGCGGCGCAGGTCGTCGACCTCGATACCGCCCATCGGGTGCGCATGCAGCCCGAGCGCGTGGGCCTGGCTGGCGAGGTTCGCCATCGACTGCCCGAGGTCGTACTCGGCCCAGCGGTAGGCGCCCGCGGGCTCGTCCCCCTCCGGTGCCGTCACGGCGATCGCGAGGACCAGCAGGGACGCGTTCGGCGCCCAGAGGCGATTGAAGCCCATCAGATGGCGCTCGATGCGATCGAAGGTGTCGGTACCGCGCTTGCCGACCACGAATCGGCGGGCCTGCACGTTGGAGGCGGAGGCCGCCCAGCGCGCGGCCTCGAGCAGCGACGTGACCTGCTCGTCGGTGACGACGGCTGCCGGGTCGAAGGAGCGCGGCGACCAGCGCATCGAGAGGATCTCCTCGATCGGTGCCTCGGTGATGGCGCGGCGGCCGGTGGCGACGGTGGGCATGGTGCCTCCTGCAGGGTGCGGACGTTCGCGGCACGCCGTCGGGCCCACGGATGCAGCGTCGACCACGTCGGCACTATTCCCCGGGCCGCGCCGGGCCCTCCGCGAGCCGGTCAGCCGAGACCGACGAGCGCCCGCGCCTCCGCCGCCGCCGGTTCGTGCGCGTACGTGCCGCGGGCGGCGAGCGTCGCGACGGTCGCACCGCGGATCCGTGGCCCGCGCATCGCGACGCAGTCGTGCTCGGCGCTCGCGCTCACCAGCACCCCTCGGGCGCCGAGCGCGTTCTCGAGCGCGAACGCGATCTCGTCCGTGAGGCGCTCCTGCACCTGGGGACGCGCGGCGACCGTCTCGATCAGCGAGACGATCGCGCCGAGTCCCGCCACCTTCGCGCCGGGGAGGTAGACGAGCGACATCGTTCCGGCGAACTTCAGGAGGTGGTGCTCGCACGTCGACCGGAACGGCACATCGCGGAAGGCGACCGGCCCTCGGGCGCCGACCCCCGCGACCGAGGACGCCTCGAGGGCGGGTACGGGGTCGACGCCGACCCCGGCGAAGAGCTCGCCGCCCAGCCGCGCGACGCGGTCAGGGGTGCGCTCGAGCGTCGGGTCGGCGGGATCGAGGCCGTAGGCGTGGAGGTATTCGGCGACCGCGCGCCGGGCCCGCTCGATGTCCGGGGTCACGACGTCGGCAGGGCTGCGACGAGGTGCCGCACCCTGCCGCGGCCCGGCAGCACCGCGTCGGGCTCGGCCTCCAGCCAGGGCAGCAGCACGAACGCGCGCTCGTGGGCGCGCGGGTGCGGCAGGACCAGGCCCGGCTCGTCGATCCTGCGGTCGCCCTGCACGACGAGGTCGAGATCGAGCGTTCGGTCGCCCCAGCGCTCCGCCCGGACGCGGCCGAACGCCCGCTCGATCCGGAGGAGCGCGGTCAGCAGATCCCTCGGCTCCAGATCGGTGCGACCGACCGCGACCCGGTTGCCGTAACGCGGCCGGGAGGGGTCGGGGCCGTGCTCGGTGACGGCGACGGTCTCGTGCACGGGCGAGACCGCGTCGATCAGCAGTCCGGGAAGCCGCCCCAGCGCCGTGATCGCGTCGTCGAGCGTCGTGTCCCGGTCCCCGAGGTTGGTGCCGAGTGCGATGACGACGTGCTCCGACGGCGTCGACCGAGCCCGGTCGATGCGGACCGCGACATCGGTGAACGGCACCGCGATCGGCGCGGTCGGCTTGTGCACCGTGACGATGACACGGTCGACGAGGTCGTTCCCGAGCGCGACGTCGGCGATCCGCTGCGCGAGGGTCTCGATGAGGTCGACCGGGTCGCCCGAGATCGCCGCGGCGACCTGCTCGGCGAGCTCGCCGTAGTGCACGGACGCGGCGACGCGATCGGTCGCCGCCGCGACCCCCAGATCGAGCCAGAGCTCGAGGTCGACGACGAACTCCTGACCGTTCGCCCGCTCCTCCGGCAGCACCCCGTGCCGGCCGACCGCGCGGACGCCGGAGAGCAGGATGCGGTCGCGGCTGCTCATACCGCTACCCGCATACGTCGGGCGACCTCGATCGCGGCGCGGGTGCCGGCCGGGTCGTGCACCCGGACCGCCCACACGCCGCGCTCCGCGAGCAGCGCGGACAGCACCGCGGTGACACCGTCCCGCGCCTCCGGGTCGCCGTCGACCAGCTCGCCCAGGAACCGCTTCCGCGAGACGCCGACGAGCATCCGCAGGCCGTCCACCGCCAACGCGTCGAGCGAGGCGAGCAGCTGCCAGTTCTCATCGGCGCTCTTGCTGAACCCGATGCCCGGATCGGTGACGAGCCGGTCCGGCCCGACGCCGGCGGCGATCGCGGCGTCGACGCGCCGCCGGAGGTCGGCCGCGACCTCGGCCACGACGTCCCGGTAGCCGCCGTCCGCGGCGGAGGGACCTCTGGAGTGCATCAGGACGAGGTCCGCACCGGATGCCGCCGTGATGCGCAGCAGCGCGGGATCGAGGCCGCCGTCGACGTCGTTCACGATCGTCGCACCGGCGTCGAGCGCGGCCGCCGCGACGGAGGCCCTCCTGGTGTCGATGCTCACCCGGATCCCGTCCGCGACGAGCGCGCGCACGACGGGCACGACCCGGCGCGCCTCCTCCTCCGGATGCACCGGCACGGCACCGGGCCGCGTGGACTCACCGCCCACGTCGACCACGTCGGCACCGGCGTGCACGAGCGCCTGACCGTGACCGATCGCCGCGTCCGGGTCGAGGTAGCGCCCGCCGTCGCTGAACGAGTCCGGCGTCACGTTGAGGACGCCGAACACGAGCGGGTCGGGCTGCTGCTGCGGCATGGGCGCGATCAGGGTATCTGCGGCTCGCTACCGTGGAGCGTGCTCATCCGGCCCGCGACGGACGCCGACTGGGCGTCGATCTTCCCGTTCTTCTCCGCGATCGTCGAGGACGGCGAGACCTACACCTACCCGCAGGGGCTCTCCTCTGACGAGGCGAAGGCCCTGTGGCTGGGTCAGCAGCACGTCGTCGTCGCGGAGGAGGGCAGCCGCGTGCTCGGGTCCGCGACGATGGGGCCGAACCGGGGCGGCCGCGGCTCCCACGTCGGCACGGCGAGCTTCATGGTCGACGGCGCCGCGCGCGGGCGGGGCATCGGCCGGGCGCTCGGCGAGCACATGCTCGCGTGGTCGAGGGAGGCCGGCTTCCGCGCGGTGCAGTTCACCGCGGTCGTCGAGACGAACACGGCGGCCGTCGCGCTCTGGCAGTCGCTCGGCTTCCGGATCGTCGGCACGGTGCCGGAGGCGTTCGACAGCCGCGCGCACGGCCTCGTCGGCCTCCACGTGATGCACCGGTTCCTCTGACCCTCCGTTTCGCGCGGGTGGTCTCGAGACGCTCCTTCGTCGCTCCTCGACCGGCGGGGAAGACGGAGGGTCAGGCGGGGGTCGGGGCGAGCGCCGTGAGGACGGCGGCGGCGACCCAGCGGCCCATCCGGATCGCGCCGTCGACGTGCTGGTACCCCGCGCCGGCGATGTCGCTGCACGCCCAGTGGATCGGGCCGACCGGCTTCCGCGCGTCCGCGCCGAACCGCTCGAGTCCGCCCATGTCGAAGCTCGCCGCGTACGCCCCGCGCGTCCACTCCTCGCTGCCCCAGTCGCTCTCGACGTAGATCGTCGGGTGCTTCGCGGCCTCGCCGTAGTACTGCGCCAGGTTGTCGAGGATCGCGGCCCTCCGCTCCTCCGGCTCGAGCGCGAGCAGCCGGTCGGCGCGGGCGTCGGAGGCGAAGCCCACCAGCACGCCGCGCGGATCACCGTGGTTGGAGTTGTCGTACGCCTCGTGCACGGGCAGGAACGGACTGAACGCGGTGCCGGACAGGCCGTCGGCGCGCCAGAACGGCTCGTCGTAGACCGCATGGATCTTGATCACGAGACCGAGCGACAGGTGCTGGTGCAGCACGTGGCGGCGGAGGGGGAGCGTCGGCACGTAGTCGATGCGGTCGTACAGGTTCGGCGGCACCGCGAGCACGATCCGGCGAGCGGAAACGGTCAGGTCACCGTCCGCCTCCACCGTCACGCCGTCGTCGCCCCAGATGACCCGCCGCACGGGACGCGACAGCAGCACGTCGTCGCCGAGCGCCTCCGCGAGCAGGATCGGTACCTGCTGCAGGCCGCCCACGACGCGGCGGTCGAGGATGAAGTCGGCGTCGACGAGGTTCGAGAAGCTACCGGCGGAGGCCGCCATCAGCAGCGACTGCAGCGCGGAGAACGCGTGCGACGGCTTCGTCAGCATCGCCTCGGCCGTGAACATCGCGACGTTCGCCCGCGCCTCGTCGTCATCGGAGAGCTGCTCGAGGAACGCCCGCCAGGTGATCCCGTCGAGCTCCCGTGCGCGCGGGTGCGCCCACGGTTCGTCGGGATCGATCTCTGCGGTGAGGCCGTCGAGCACGCCGATCATCCGCTCGATCTCCGCCTGCGTGCCCGCGGAGGTCGGGAAGATCTCACCGGTGAACCGGGTCGCACGATGGTCGGGCCCGACGTAGACGCTGTCCCCGTCCCGGTAGCGCTGGAAGGTCTCGAGCCCGAGCTCGGCGAGCGTCTCCGTGAGCGCTGTCTGGTCGGGGGAGACCCACTGGCCGCCGAGCTCGAGCAGCGCGCCGGAGGACTCGTCCGTCTGGAGGCGCCCACCGACCCGTGCGCGTGCCTCCAGGACGACCACCGACGCTCCCGCTGCCTTCAGCCGGGTCGCCGCGGTCAGCCCGCACGCGCCCGCACCGATGACGACCACGTCCCGCTCGATCCTGCTCATCCCGCCAGTGTACGGAGCACCGTCGCTGTCGGAAGGCGCCGCCGATCGGCGCCGTGGATGCGGAATCCGCACCCAGGCGTCCGTCGGGCGACTGGATCCGAAGGCGAATCTCAGCCGAGCGCGGTGAGGGAGACGTGCGCCGCACGGGCGACGACGATCACCACCGCGTAGACGCAGTAGAGGCCGAGACCGGCGCCCAGGAGGGTCTCACGCCAGCTTCCCGCGTGACCCAGCAGCGGCACCGAGATGTAGCCGTTCCGCTTCCAGATCGCTCTGAGCCCGGGCGTGCGGGCCCACGCCTTCGGTGGCGTGACCTGCACGGGCCAGGTCGGCGAGGGCACGCCCTCGACGGTCAGCAGGTCGCCGGCGATGTGGGTGAGGAAGCCGAGCCCGACCGCGATCGGGAACCAGGTCGGGTTGTCGGGGGCGAACACCACGACCGCGGCCGCGGAGACGATCCCGATGCCCCATGCGGCCGCCCAGGACCCGACGAGCTCGCGCGCCTTCACGGCGAAGGCGATCAGGCCGATGGTCGCGACCGCCGGGCCGATCGGGATGGTGCCGAGCACGGGCACGCCGATCGTGAAGCGGCCCACGAGCACGGCGAGCAGTGTCACCAGGGCGCCGGCGAGGATCGTGTGGAACCCGTGGCGGTGCCCGCCGCTCGCATCCGCGATGGATCGGGCGACGAGCTTGCCGACGACCGGGATGGAGTGGGAGATCGTGCCGCTGTGGTGGTCGGCGTCCGGCAGCAGCGCGGCACCGGCGCATACGACGGCGCCGGACAGCACCCCCGCGGCGTGCAGCGGGTAGGCGTGCGTGCCGAACGACGGCAGCGCAGCGGTCGCCGCGAACCAGACGGCCGCGCCGCTGGTCGCGTGGTTGACACCCATCACCCGGTCATGCTCGCCCCGACCTCGCGTTCGAGGAGGGCGCCGCGCGGGTGGTGTGCACGGATCAGGGGATTCGGGGCGCGGAGCGCCGCCGAATCCCCTGATCCGTGCACACCACCTCCTAGCCGGCCAGCGCTGCTTGCACGGTCGCCACGAAGTCGTCGACGTCCGCCTCGGTCGTGTCGAACGCGCACATCCAGCGCACCTGGTTCGCGGCGCGGTCCCAGTCGTAGAAGCGGTACCGCTCGCGGACCCGGTCGGCGGCATCGAGGTCGAGCTCGGCGAAGACGGCGTTCGCCTCCGTCGCGTGGCTGAACGCGATCCCCTCCACGCCCTCGAGTCCTGCGCGGAGGCGGGCGGCCATCGCGTTCGCGTGCGCGGCGGTCCGCAGGCCGAGGCCGTCATCGAACAGCGCGAGGAGCTGCGCGCTCGCGAACCGCATCTTGCTCGCGAGCTGCATGTTCAGTTTGCGCAGGAAGTGCAGTCCGTCGACGCGCGCGGGGTCCAGCACGACGATCGCCTCTGCGCCGAGCAGGCCGTTCTTCGTGCCCCCGAGGCTGACGACGTCGACCCCGACGTCGGTGGTGAACGCCGAGAACGGCAGCTCGAGCGCCGCGGCGGCGTTCCAGAGGCGTGCCCCGTCCATGTGCACGGCCATCCCGCGGTCGTGGGCGAAGTCGGCGATTGCCTGCACCTCGGCGGGGCAGTAGACGGTGCCGAGCTCGGTCGACTGCGTGATCGACAGCGCGAGCGGCTGCGGGCGGTGCTCGTTCCCCCAGCCCCACGCCTCCGTCTCGGCCGCAGCGGTGGTCAGCTTCCCCTGCTCCGCGGGGACGACGAGCAGCTTGAGGCCGCTGACCCGCTCGGGTGCGCCGCCCTCGTCGGTGTGGATGTGCGCCGACCCCGTCGCGATGATCGCACCCCACCGCGGCACCATCGCCGTCAGCGCCGTGACGTTCGCGCCGGTTCCGTTGAAGACGGGGAAGACCTCGGCTCGCGCACCGAACTCGGTGCGGATCACGTCGCGGAGCCGACCCGTGTACTCGTCCTCCCCGTAGGAGACCTGGTGGCCGCCGTTGGCGTCGGCGAGCGCCGCCAGCACCTCCGGCAGCACCCCCGCGTAGTTGTCGGAGGCGAACGTGCGGCGGTCGGGATCGTGCAGTCTCACCGTTCCATCCTCGCCGTCCCCCTCCACGTGGCGGTTCCCGCACCCCCAGTGGTGGTCACGCGGATCCGGGGAGGCCCGGAACGGCGCGCCTGCGGCCCCGATAAGGGGAGCCTGCGCTTGCTGGCGGACGGAGGGAGGCGGGCGCACACTCCTGCCATGACGATCTCGCAGCTTCCCTCGGTGCACGACTGCTCGGCGACGGGCTGCTCCTACAACCACGACGCCGGCTGTCACGCCGGAGCGATCACGATCGGTGGCGCGCACGCGGCATGCGGCACGTTCGTCCAGATCTCCTTCCGCGCCGGGATCGAGCGCACCGGCGTGGTCGGCGCCTGCCACCGCACGGACTGCTCGCACAACGCCGGGCTCGAGTGCGGCGCGGCGTCGGTGCAGGTGGGCGGCAAGGCCGGCGACCCGGCGGACTGCCTCACCTTCACCTCCGCCTGAGCAGCGTCGCGGTCGCAGTCGTCGGGCGGTCGGCAGGACCTGCCGACACACCGAGGAGGGCCCGCGCCCAGCGACGGCGGGTTCGGCTCCGTGAACAGGGATGCCGTCGGCCCGGAAGGATGGGCCTGTGGCCGGGGTGCTGGAGGGATTCGCGGTCATCGGCGTCGTCATCGCCGTGGGCTTCCTGCTCGGCCGACTGGATCTGCTCGGCCCGAACGCCCGTCAGGTCCTGAACCGCTACGTGTTCTTCGTAGCGGCGCCGGCGCTGCTCTTCACGGTGATCGCGACCGCGGACACCGCGGTGCTGTTCTCGCCGATCCTCGCGGTCGCAGCGATCTCGGCGGTCGGTGTCGCGCTGGTCTACGTGCTCGTCGCCCGGCTCGTGTGGCACCGCTCGCTCGGGCCGCTCACGATCGGCGCGCTCACGTCCGGTTACGTGAACGGCAACAACATCGGGCTGCCGGTCGCCGTCTACCTGCTGGGGAACGCCGCCTACACGGCGCCGATCATCCTGCTGCAGCTCATCGTCCTGGCACCGACTGCGCTCGTGCTGCTGGACGCGGCCACGCACGAAGGGCGGAGGACCGTGGTCGGCACGGTGCTGACGTCGCTGAAGAACCCGCTGATCATCGCCTCCGTGCTCGGCACCGTCGTCGCCGTGACCGGGTTCACCGTCCCGCCGCTCGTGCTCCAGCCGGTGAAGCTGCTCGGGGGTGCGTCCGTGCCGCTGATGCTCACGGCGTTCGGGCTGTCGCTGGTCGGCGCCCGCCCGCTCGCCGCGGGAGGCGACCGGGCGGACGTGCTGCTCGCCTCCGCCCTGAAGGCGGTCGGCATGCCGGTGCTCGCCTGGGTGGTGGGCGCCCTCGTGTTCAGGATGCCGCCGGAGCAGCTGCACGCCTCCGTCGTGCTGGCGGGGTTGCCGACGGCCCAGAACGTGCTGAACTTCGCCTCCCGGTACGGGACGGGGGTGGTGATCGCTCGGGACGCCGGCCTGATCACCACGGTCGCCGCCGTGCCGGTGCTGCTCGGCGTGTCCCTGCTGCTCGTACCGTGAGTACCGGGCGACCCCCGCGGCCTGGGAAGACACCGACAGGTCATCGGCTTCACCTACGCTGACGCGTCGGCACGCAGCCGTCCCAGGGAGGTCTTCGTATGACCGCGATCGACACCGCAGGCGTCCTGCCGGTGCTGACGGCGGACACCCTCGTGCCCGCAGGTCGGCCCACCCTCTACTTCCTCGGCGTCTCCACGGGCGAGTCGTCCATCCAGCGCGTGTTCCCGCGCTGGGCGCACGAGCTCGGACTGGATGACGCGGTCCTCCGCGGGATCGACATGCCGGTCGGCGCACCGCGCGAAGACGCCAGGCGGATCGTCGAGTTCCTGCGCGACGACGAGCTCGGCGTCGGCATGCAGATCACGACGCACAAGATCTCCGTGGGAACCGCCGCTCGCGACCTGTTCGCGAAGCTCCGCCCGCTGGCGACCCTGATGGGCGAGGTCAGCTGCATCACCAAGGGCCCCGACGGGCTGCACGGGTTCGCCAAGGACCCGGTCGCCGGCGCCCTCGCGCTCGACGCGATCGCGCCGGCGGGGTACTGGGCGTCCGGCGCGAACGCCGTCGTGCTCGGGGCCGGCGGCGCGGGGACCGCGCTCACCTGGTGCCTGGTCCGGGAGGAGCGCGGGATCGAGCGCCCCGGCCGGCTCGTCGTGACGGACACGGACGGCGCCCGCCTCGACCACCTCGCCTCCATCGCCCGCCAGGTGGGGCCGGATGTGCCGCTCGAGCTCGTGCGCGTCGCCTCCACCGACGAGACGGACGCGGTGCTCGCCTCGCAGCCCGCCGGCTCGATCGTCATCAATGCGACGGGCCTCGGTAAGGATCTGCCGGGGTCGCCGATCGGTGAGGACGCGCTGCTGCCGCAGGGATCCATCGCCTGGGACCTCAACTACCGGGGCGACCTGAAGTTCCTCGACACCGCGCACCGCCAGACCGTCGACCGCGACGTGCAGGTGGAGGACGGCTGGACCTACTTCGTGCACGGCTGGCTGCAGGCGGTGAAGGAGGTCTTCCAGGTCGATGTCCCGACCTCCGGACCGGCGTTCGACCGCCTCAGCGACCTGGCCCGCGAAGCCCGCTGAGCTCTCCTGCACGACGGACTCAGTCGAGTTCCGCTCGGACGTGGGCGACGATCGCGTCGGCTGCCGCCTCCACCTGCTCGAGCGTCGCCACGAATTCCTCGTGGTCGCCGTACCACGGGTCCTCGACGTCGAGCGCGGACCCGGTCAGGTGCGCCGCGGCCGGGTCGAACGAGCGGTACAGCCGGACCTTCTCGGCGTCGGCCTCGGTCGGTGCCTGCGCGCGGAGACGGCGTGCGTGCTGCGCGGTCATCGGCAGCAGCAGGTCGCGCGCGCCGATGTCGCCGCCCGTCACCTGGTGGGCGGTCCCTGTCGGCAGGGCGTATCCCGCCTCCTGCAGCACCCGCGCGGCGCGCGGATCGACCGGGTTGCCGAGCTCTTCGGAGGAGATCCCGCCGGAGTCCACAACGACGCGGTCGCCGAGTCCCGCTGACGCGAAGCGGTCCCGCAGCACCACCTCGGCGATCGGGGAGCGGCAGATGTTGCCGGTGCAGACCGTCATGACGCGGTATCGCCGATCCATGGACGCCTAGAAGATCATGGGGCGGTCGTCGTCGAGCGGGGAGTCCGAATCGAGCTCCACCACCACCGGCACGTGGTCGCTGGGGGCGTCGCCCTTCCGCTCGTTCCGCTCGATCGAGGCGCCGATGACGAGCTCTTGGAACGCGGGGGACCCGAGCACGAAGTCGATGCGCATGCCCTCGTTGCGCGGGAAGCGCAGCTGCTTGTAGTCCCAGTACGTGTACCCGGTCGGCACCAGCGGGCGCACGACGTCGGCGAGGCCGAGCTGCTCGAACCGCCGGAACGCGGCCCGCTCGGGTGGCGAGACGTGGGTGGCTCCCTCGAACACCGCGGTGTCCCAGACGTCGGCGTCGAGCGGCGCGATGTTCCAGTCGCCCATCATCGCCAGCGGCTCGCCCTCGTGGTCCGCGAGCCAGCCCTCTGCGACGTCGGCCAGCGCCCGGAGCCATTCGAGCTTGTAGGGGTAGTGGGCGTTGTCGAGGTCCCGCCCGTTCGGCACGTAGAGGCTCCAGAGCCTGACGCCCTCACCGACCGTGACCGCCATGGCCCGCGCCTCCAGCGGCAGGGCGCCGTCGGGCAGCGGCTTGCCGAACCCGGGCATGCCGGGGAAGTCGTTCTGCACCTCGTCGAGGCCGATCCGGCTCGCGAACGCGACGCCGTTCCACTGGGACAGGCCGTGGGTCACGACCTCGTAGCCCGCCTCCTCGAAGGCCGCGTGCGGGAACTGGGCGTCGCGGCACTTGATCTCCTGCATCGCGAGCACGTCGATGTCCGCGCGCTGCAACCAGTCGGTGACGCGCCCGACCCTCGCCCGGACCGAGTTGACGTTCCAGGTGGCGATCCGCACGGGATGCAACGCTACCCATCGCGGCGGGGAGCTCCATCGCAGGAGGGTCGGCACCGATGAGCGTGCAGCACGAGGCGGTCAGGGCGTTCCTCGCGATCAGGGGGGCCGGCAGGACCTGGCGGTCGGCGGAGGCGCTGGACGCCGCGATCCGGCGTCGCGCCTCCTGGCCCGCGAGCCCGCCGAAGCCCTCGCCCGGCGTCGCGGTCGCGGTGACGGAGGACGGCGGCTGGCCCGTCGTGCGCCTCGTCCCGCCGCGGGCGAGCGGGTCCGTCGTGGCGCTGCACGGCGGCGGGACCGTGTTCGGGCCCGCGCCGCAGCACTGGGCGCTGTGGCGCACGATCGCCGCCGCGAGCGGGCGCACCGTGGTCGCGCCGCTCTACCGGCTCGCCCCCGAGGGAACCGCTGCGGAGACGGTGCCGCACGTCGCCGCGGTCACGAGGGCGCTCGCGCAGGCGGGGAAGGTCGCGCTGCTCGGCGACTCCGCCGGCGGTGGGATGGCGCTCGCCGTGGCTCGGCTGCTCGCGGCGGAAGGCCTCCGCCCGACCGTGCTGCTCAGCGCGCCGTGGCTGGACGGCGGGCTGAGCGACCCGTGGACGACACCGCGCGACCCGTGGCTCGCCGCGCCCGGCCTGCATCACGCAGCCGACCTGTACCGGGGCGACCTGCCGGTCGAGCACCCGTTCGTCAGC
>NZ_CAXTHO010000060.1:0-16701 GCF_964244015.1 uncultured Amnibacterium sp.
GTCCAGTCGACCGCGCCGAGCGCTCCCGCCTCGTCGAGCACGAAGGTGGGACCGGAGTCGCGCAGCCAGGCGTCGTCGAGCGGCGTCTCGATCAGCTCGATCGAGCCGTCGAGCAGCCGCGCCGCGGTCGCGGTGGCGACGGGGTCGACCAGCATCGTGACCGGCTCGAACCCGGCGACCGCGTTCGCGACGGCCGCCCAGGCCGCCGACTCCTCCTCGCCCTCCCCGAACGTCGCGTTCGGGCGGGGGAACGCCATCCAGATCCGCTCATGGGAAGCGGTCTCCGCGGGCATCGTCCAGGCACCGGGCACGGCACGATCCTCCCGCACCGCTTCGATACCCTCGCGGGTGTGACGCGAGCGCGACTCCGGGCAGCCGGATGAGCGCCACGACCCCGGGCCGGGGTGGCGCGCGGGTCGTGCTGCCGGAGCGGTACCGGATCGAGCACGTCATCGGCCGAGGCGGCACCGCCGTCGTGTACGCGGCCCACGACACCCTGCTGAACCGCGCGGTCGCGATCAAGGTGTTCACCGCACCCACCGACTCCGCCAGGGTCCTCCGCGAGCAGCAGCGCGAGGCGCAGACGCTCGCGGGCCTCGCGCATCACGCGCTCGTGACGCTGTTCGACGCCGGTATCGACGACGCCGACGCCGAGCAGCCGCACATCTACCTCGTGATGGAACGGATCGAGGGGCCGGACCTCGGGCAGCGGCTGCGCAGCGGTGCGCTGACGCCGATGGAGGTCACCTCCCTCGGGCTCGACCTCACCGACGCGCTGCTCTACGTGCACGACAACGGCTGGCTGCACCGCGACATCAAGCCGGCGAACGTCCTGCTGACCGACCGGCAGCACGATCGGAGGCTGCGCGGCAAGCTGTCCGACTTCGGGATCGCGACGGTCCTCGGCGCCGCCGCCGACGACGGCGAGTTCACGGTCGGCACCGCCGCCTACCTGAGCCCCGAGCAGGTCGAAGGCGGCGCGCTCGCCGCGACGTCGGACGTGTACTCGCTCGGTCTGGTGCTGATCCAGGCGGCGACCGGCCGGGTCTCGTTCCCGGGCTCGGTGATCGAGTCCGCGTTCGCGCGTCTCAGCCACGATCCGGCGATCCCGGAGCGGCTGCCGCCGCGGCTCGCGGCCGTGCTGGCCGCCATGACCACCCGCACGGTCGGCGACCGGATCCCGCTCGAGCAGGCGCGCGCCGAGTTCGAGAGGTCGCTCGCCGAGCAGATCGCGGGCGGCACCGCGCCTCCCGTCCGACCGGTGCAGGCAGCGCCTGCGCCGCGCACGACGATCACCGCGGGCCCGCCCGACCGCGAGTTCGGCCGGATCACGAGCATCGCCGCCCGCCTCCTCGCGGTACCGGCGGCGTTCGTCGTGCTCGGCGACCCCGGCGAGGAGGCGTCGTCGTTCGAGCCGGAGGTGCACCGGGAGGATCTCGCCAGCCTCGCGGTGCGCGCGCTGCAGGTCGACCGCACCGACGGGTGGACGGTCGAGGACGTGCACGCGGATCCCCGCACGACCGGTGCGGTGCGGACCGCTCCCGTCCGCTCGATGGCGGTGCAGCCGATCCTCGACGGGTTCGGTGCGCGCGTCGGTGCGATCGCGGTGCTCGACGCGCTCCCGCGCGCGTTCGGCTGGGCGGAGACGGCGACCCTCGCCGACCTGGCCGCGCTCGTCGGCCACGAGGTCGACCTGCGCCGCGCCGTCCGCCGCGCCCTGTTCGCCCGCGAGCCCTGACGGATCGGTGCTCAGGCGGCCGTCGGGCGGCCGGGTGTGCGGACCTGGGCCTGCGGATCGAGGGTGCGCAACGCCCGTGCGATCTGCTCGTCGAGTGCGCCGATGCGGTCCAGGAGCGCGTCGTCCCCAGGCAGCCGGAGGATGTAGTACTCCGCGAGGGAGGCCCGGCGGGTGCGCTGCACCCGCACCTCGGCGTCGAACCCGCGGCCGATCTCCGACCGCGAGGCGAGCTTCATCGTCATCCCGGCGGATCCCGCGATGTAGATCTCCCCGTACCCGACGTCGTCGCGGTCCGACGGGAGGGTGAGCGAGCGGGCCAGATGAATCAGCACCTGCTCCTCGCCGGCATGGACCTCGGCCGAGACGCGTGGCGTCGTCGCGTCCGCCTCGATCCGCCCGGCGCTGCCGAGCCCGCGCCGGACGACCGCGACCGCTCCGGCGACAGCGCCGAGGATCGCGAGCGCCCAGAGCAGCATCAGCACCGTCATCTCGATGGACAAGTGAACGCCGTCTCCTTCACACCGGGTGCGGAACGGCGATCTTCGCGGCGACCCGACAGGTGCCGCGCGCGAAGCTCCGGGCAGCGTGGCACAGCGCACTGCGCCGATCCTGGAAGACACCCGGCGGGTCGGGCCGGGTTGACCGGACGTTCGATCAGGCGCAGGATCCGGTGACGGGAGGTCGTCATGGCTGATGAGCGGACCGGGTCGGCGCGGACCGTGGTGGTGGGGATCCTGCCCGAGCAGCCGCTCTGGGTCGTGCAGGTGGCCGCCGACTACGCGAGGGCGTTCGACGCCCAGCTGGTCTGCGTCGCCGCGGACGCCGCGAGGTACGCGTATCAGGAGCTGCCGGACGGCACGCTGCTGAGCTCGCCGATCGACCCGGATCTGACCGCACTCGGCCCGCTGATCCCACCCGAGCGCCTCGCCGAGATCGGGGAGGTGCTCGCCCCCAGCGGCGTGCGCTGGTCGATGCGCGAGTCGGTCGGCATCGCGACGGACGCCCTGATCGAGGTGGCGGACCAGGAGGACGCCCTGATGATCGTCGTCGGCGCCCGCCCGAGCGGGTTCCGCGGCGCGCTGCGGGGCATCATCGCCGGCTCGGTGGCGCTGCGGCTCGCGCACCGCCAGTACCGCCCCGTCGTCGTGGTGCCGACGGCGCCGGAGGAGACCGCGGCGCTGTTCGCCGACCCGAGCTGAGTGGCGCTGAGCGGCGCTGAGCTGAGCCCGCGTCAGACGATCGTGCAGTCGTTCGGGCGCACATCGATCGTCGTGGTGCCCGATGCGGTCGTCGGCACGATGCACAGCCCGGCGATGCGGACCGTGACCCACCCCTTCGGCACCGCGACCGTCCGGGTCTGACCCGACCGCAGGTGGAACTCGGACCGGTAGCCGGCCTTCGTCTGCGCGAGGTGGACCTCGTAGCGCTCGGGATGCGCTGCGGGCGCGATCCGCACGACGACGTGCGCCTCGTCCCGCGGCGCCGCCGAGCACGCGCTGAGGGGGACGGCCGCTGCGATCACCGCGGCGGCGGCGAGGATCCTCCCGAGCTGCACGCGATCAGCGTCGACCCCCGTCCGCGGGACGCGGTGGAGCCGACGCGGTGAGTCGCGGATCACCGGCAGGAGGACGTCCAGCGGGCCTCCGGTAGACCATCCGTCATGGGGGATGCAGGCTCGGTCGACCTGGTGGCACGAACACGAGCCGGGCGGGTGCGCGGCGGCCGCGAGCGCGGGCTGACCGTGTGGCGCGGCGTCCCGTTCGCGGCGCCCCCGGTCGGCAGGGACCGCTTCCGCGCGCCGAAGCCGCCGGAGCCGTGGCCGGGCGTGCGGGACGCGACCCGCGATGGACCGCTGCCGCCGCAGCCGCGGACCACGACCCTGATGGGCGCGGGGCTGCGCACCCCGATGTCCGAGGACTGCCTGACGCTGACCGTCGTCCGGCGCAGCGCCGGGGACCGGCCGAAGCCGGTGGTCGTGTTCATCTACGGCGGCGCGTTCGGGATCGGCGGCGCGACCTCCGGCGCCTACCAGGGGGAGTCGCTCGCCGCCGCCGGCGACGTGGTCTTCGTCGGCTTCAACTACCGGCTCAGCGCGCTCGGCTGGATCGACCTCTCGGCCTACGGCACGGACGACGACCCGATCGAGACGAACGTCGGGCTGCGGGACCAGCTGGCCGCGCTCGAGTGGGTCCGCGACAACATCGCGGCGTTCGGCGGCGACCCCGACGACGTGACCCTGGTCGGCGAGTCGGCCGGCGCGACGAGCGTGCTCACGCTGCTGTCGATGCAGGCGGCGAAGGGGCTGTTCGCCCGGGCGATCGCCGAGAGCCCCGCGATCGGCGCCGTGCACGGCCGCACCCGCTCGGCCGGGTGGGCCGCGGAACTCGTGGAGGACCTCCCGGGCGGCGCGGACGCGCTGCGCGACGTCGACACGGAGGCCCTCGTCGCCGCGACGAACCGGCTGGACGTCGCGGTGTCCGACCGGCTGCCCGCGGCCCGGGTGCTCGGGCCGGTGGTCGGCGATGAGCTGGTGCCGGACTACCCGCTGGACGTGCTGCGCCGCGGGGAGGGCCTGCCGCTCCCGCTCGTGATCGGCACGAACGCCGACGAGGGCTCGCTGTTCCAGAAGATGCGCATCCTGAAGGCGACACCGGTGCGGATGGACCGGCTCTTCGACTTCACGGGACTGGAGACGAGGGAGCCGCTGCTCGCGCACTACGAGGGCGGCACGAGCGCCAGGGCGATGGAGCGGTTCGTCACCGACCTGATGTTCTGGGCGCCGGCGGTGGAGGTCGCGGCCGGCCACGCCGTAGTCGCGCCGGTATGGATGTACCGCTTCGACTTCTCCCCGCCCGCCATGCGCGCCGTCGGGCTCGGCGCGGCGCACTCGTTCGAGCTCGACCACGTGCTCGCCCGCCGCGGCGGACCGACCCGGCGCCTCGCGACGCTGCTCGGCTGGGACCGGGAGGCCCGCGCGCTGACCGGCAGGATGTCCGGCGCGTGGCTGCGGTTCGTCAGAACCGGTGCGGCGCCCGAGTGGTGGCCGCCGTTCGACGACGCCACCCGGCACACCTGGATCTTCGACCGGGAGGACCACCTGGAGAGCGACGCGCGCGCGCAGGTGCGGGCCGCCTGGAGCACCTGGCCGCAGTACGGCTGAGCCCGCCGAGTGCGGGCTGAGCGCGCGAGGAGTACGGTCGTCGCGGTCGGTCGGTCGGTCGGCCGATCGGTCGAGCCGCTCGCAGGGAGCGCCATGCACGACGAGCGGACGCCGCACGAGGCGGCCAGCGGTGCTGCGCGAGCGCTCGTGGCCGCCGTCGACGCGGTCGAGGACGCCGAGAAGGCGCTCGACCAGCGGGTCCGGGTCGTGCTCGGCGTCAACAACACCGACTTCGCGGTGCTGCAGTACCTCGACCGTGTGCAGCGCCGCGGCGGCACCGTCCGGGTCGGCGACATCGCCGCCCGCTTCGGCGTCAGCTCGGGGAGCGCGACCGAGATCGTGCACCGCCTGACGAACGCGGGGCTCGTGCACCGCGTGCCCCATCCCTCCGACGCCCGAGTCCGCCGGCTCGCGCTCACCGACTCGGCCGCGGAGCGGCTGGATCACATCGTCGGATCGGTGCGCAGCGAGCTCGACGCGCTGCTCGACACCATCGACTCCGGCGAGGAGGAGCGGCTGCTCCAGCTGCTGGGTCAGGTGGCGGACATCTTCCGGTCCGGCTCCTCCGCGGGCTGATCGAGCACGGCTGCGTCCAGAACAATCGTGAGCAGGTCGCCGCGTCGCTGCACGCGGACGGCGGCCAGATCCGCGACGACCGCGTCCGCACCGAGGGTCTCGCCCGGCACCGAACCGAGCACGCCGAGCGTCGCGCAGCCGGCGGCCCGTCCTGCGGTCACACCCGCGACGGCGTCCTCGATCACGAGGCACTCCTCGGGCGGGATGCCGAGGCGGGCTGCGGCCGCGAGGTACGGATCGGGGCTCGGCTTCCCGAGCGCGGTGTCCGAGGCGGTGACCAGCACGCGCGGGGTGATGCCGGTCGCCGCGAGCCGGGCGGCCGCGAGCGGTGCGCTGCAGGAGGTCGCCACCGCCCAGCGGTCCGCAGGGAGCGACGCGAGCAGCTGCGCTACGCCGGGCAGCACGACGATCCCCGCCGTGTCCGCGACCTCCAGCCGCTCGATGTCGAGGAACGCGGCCTCAGCGTCGGCGGCGGGCACCCGCTCGGCGACGATGTCGCGAGCCGGTCGGCCGAGCGCCGACGCGCGGACGCCGAGCCGCACGTTCCACCGCTCCTCCCACGTCGCCCACGCGCGATCCACCGCCGGCGTCGAGTCGATCAGGGTCCCGTCCATGTCGAACAGGACGGCACGGACGGTGAACTCGGTGGGCACACCGCCATACTCGCGGACATGACGGACACCGCCCCGGTCGGCACGCTCGACGGCTGGACGGCCACGCCGTTCGCCGCCGCCGGCATCACGCACGACGTCTACGAGCGGGGGAGCGGACCCGGCGTCGTGCTGGTCCCGGAGATCCCCGGCATGACGCCGGAGGTGATCGGGCTCGCCGACCACCTCGTCGACGCCGGGTTCACGGTGTCGGTGCCGTCGCCGTTCGGCGAACCCGGCCGGGAGGGGTCGATCGGGGCGGTGCTGCAGGTGGTACCCCGGCTCTGCGTCTCACGCGAGTTCCGCGCCTTCGCGACGGAGGTGCGCCGGCCGTTCAGCGACTGGCTGCGTGCGCTCGCCGTCGATCTCGACGGCCGGACCCCCGGGCCGGGGGTCGGTGTGATCGGGATGTGCTTCACCGGCGGGTTCGCGCTCGCCGCGGCGGTCGAGGGCGCGGTGCTCGCGTCCGTGCTGAGCCAGCCGGGCGCCCCGTTCGCGGTCGGTCGTGCCAGGGCGATGAACGCGGGCCTGTCGTCCTCGGACCTCGACATCGTCGCGGCGCGTGCGGACCGCGGCGAGGTGTGCGCGCTGGGCCTCCGGTTCAGCGAGGACGCGGCCGTACCCCGCGCCCGGTTCGAGACCCTCCGACGCCGCCTCGGCGAAGCCTTCGAGGTCATCGAGCTCGACTCCTCCGCCGGCAACACCGGCGGCTTCTCCCGGTCCGCGCACTCGGTGCTGACGGGCGAGGTGCGAGAACGACCCGGCCATCCGGCGCTCGAAGCGCGCGACCGCGTGGTCGACTTCCTCCGCACGCGCCTCGCCTGAGACGCCACGCGCCTCCCTGATGCGGTGATTCCGGACTGGTGCAGGTGCGATCGCAGCAGCACCAGTCGGAAATCGCCGCACCAGGCGAGGTTCGTCGAGCGTCAGCGCGTCGCCGGCAGGGCGATGTCGCGATCGATGCGGCCGTCGACCCACTGCACCATCGTGATCCGACCGTTCGGGGTGAGCGGCCAGTCGTGCAGCAGCGCGTCGACCGCCTCCGCCGTCGTCGCCGGCCCGATCGCCAGCCACTGATCGAGGCGGTCGAGGGTGCTGCCGGTGCGGAGCGGGCCGATGATCCGCGCCCACTCGGAGTGGTCCGAGTACACGCCGGCCGTCGTGCCGACGCCGCCGTCGGACGGGGGTGACGTGAACGCGGCGACCATGCCCTCCACCACCGCCTGGTTGAAGAGCAGGTCGCCGCTCCACGTGCGCTCCGCCTCGACGTCGATCCAGAACCGGTGGGTGGACGGGTCGCGGAGGCCGGGGATCGCCGCGGCATGGCGCGCCATCATCCAGCCGTAGACGTAGGCGCAGGACCGTTCCGCGTGCCCGCCTGAGCAGGTCGTGCCGGTGGCGTCGGACGCGAACGCCGCCGGCACGGTGACCTGGCGCCCCTCGACCACGTTCGACGACGGCCAGGACGGGTCCTGCACCCACTTCCGCTCCGGCTTCGTCCACGGGTCCGCGGCCATCACGTAGTAGGAGAGCCGCGGCTGGGACGACCCGCCGGTCGCCGTGTCCGCCCACCGCAGCTCGCGTCGGATGCAGGCGCTGACCGTGCCGGGGAGACCGTCGTTCACCCCCACGACGACGAACGCCGGCCGGACCGCCAGCGGCATCGTCCGGGTCGCGCCGTGCGGCGGGGTGCACACCGGCCAGGACGCGTCGGCGCCGGGCTCGACGAGCGACCAGTCGATCGCGGTCGGCGTCGGGCTCGGCCGCACGGCGGCGGGGACGGCTGCGGCGAGCTGCACGCCGACGACGCCGGCCAGCAGCACGATCACGGCGGCGAGGCCCACCTGGACCCGTCGCTGTCGCCGCACCCTGCAGATCATGCCCGCGCGTGCGCGGCGGCAGCCCGGCGCGCGCCGCGAACACGACGCACCGACCCTCGAGGTCGGATCGTCCGCGCGATCAGGGGCGGGTGAGGCGGAGGAAGCCGCTCAGCTCCGCGACCCCCTCGGCGTCGCGGGGCAGCGCGTCGGCCAGCGAGGGGGAGTGCAGCAGGTAGCTCGCCCACTGCGCACGCGAGATCGCGACGTTGATGCGGTTGCGGGAGAGCACGAAGCCGATCCCGCGCGGCACGTCGGACGCGGACGAGGCCGTCAGCGACACGATCGCGATCACCGCCTCCTGCCCCTGGAACTTGTCGACCGTGCCCACGCGGATCCGGAGGAAGCCCGCCGCGTCCAGCATCTCGCGCAGCAGCGCGACCTGCGCGTTGAACGGAGCGACGACGATCAGGTCGTCCTCGCCGAGCGGGTCGGCGGCGCGCCCGCGGGAAGGATCCGTCCAGGCGAGACCGAGGTGCGTGCGGACCAGCTCGACCACCGCGGCCGCCTCCGCGGGCGATTCGACCGTGTCGCCCGGGTGGTGGAGCGGGACGGGGTGCAGGCCCGGCGCGACGCCGGCCAGCGTCCGGTCCGTCGTCTCGGGGGTCCTGGCGGTGAGGCGGCCCTCGTAGGACAGCTCGGACACCGCGGCGGTCAGTGCCGGATGCATCCGCCAGGTCTCGGGCAGGAAGACGCCGTACTCGGCCGGCAGCACGTCGTGGCCGTCGGACAGCCAGCCGAGCGCCGACGCGTCGACGGGCTCGGGGTGCAGGCCCTGGCTGACCTGCGGCAGCTGCTGCGGGTCGCCGAGCAGCAGCAGGTTCTTCGCGCTGACGCCGACCGCGACGGTGTTCGCGATCGAGAACTGGCCGGCCTCGTCGATGACGAGCAGGTCGAGCTGCTTCTGCGCGACCTGCTTCCCGTCCGTGAAGGTCCACGACGTGCCGCCGACCGCGTACCCGGACTGCTGCCGCCCTCCGGTCCACTGCTGCACACCCACCGGGCGGTCGGGCTCGATGACGGACCAGGCACCGACCGTGCCGGCCGAGGAGATCCGCTTGCCGACGAGGTCGGCGGGCAGCCCGGCCTCGACGACGCGGTCGAGCAGGTTCTCGACGACGGCGTGGGACTGCGCGACGACGCCGACCGACCAGCCGTGGTCGCGGACCAGCGCGGCGATCACCTGCGCGCCGACATGCGTCTTGCCGGAGCCGGGCGGCCCCTGCACGGCCAGGTAGGAGCGCCGCAGCCGGAGCACGTCGCGGACGATCGCCTCGGCCGAGGGGTCATGGAGGGATGCGGCCCGGACGCCGTCGGCGAGCCGCGGCGGAGTCCGCTCGAGCAGGTCGAGCACCGCGTCACCGGCCGCGAAGCCCCTGACCAGCCTGCCGCCCCACTCGAGGATCGCCGCGCGCTGGTTCCTCGTCCGCAGCGGCGCCTTCGGCGTGAGCGCGAACGGCGTCTCCACCCAGCCCTCGCAGGGCGTCCCGTCGCGCCGGCCCGCCTGCTCCTCCAGCACCACGACGGCGCGACCATCCCGGAGCAGCCGCACGTCGAGGACGCGACCGCGGTCGTGCTCGCCGCGCTGCCCGGTGGGAACGTCGTCGCAACCGACCGGCGCGGGCTCGTCGTACATCACGAAGACGCCCTCGTCGCCCGTCTTCAACCCGCTGCCCGGCGCGAGCCAGCCGGTCAGCTCCAGCACGCGGGAGTCGGACCACCGGCCGCCCACCCGGCTCCAGTCCGTGACGACGCGCGCCTCGTCGACGACGAGGACGTCCTTCTGCTCCGCCCAGTCGTCGACCGGCGCGAGCTCGCGCTCGTAGTGCTCCCACCAGAAGGACTTGTCCTCGCGGCGGTGGTACTCGATCGCAGCGGCGGCCAGCGCGATCGCGGTCTGCGCGGGTGTCCGGTCGGCTCGCGGGACGTCGGCGATCGTGGCGAGCAGCGCGTCGCGCACCTCGTCCTCCGCACGGGCGATGCCGGCGTCTGTCTCCGGTTCCTCGGGCAGGGGCGGCCGGCGGGCGATGCCGCGCGCGTCGGCGAGGCCGAGCAGCCAGTTCCGCAGCCCGAGCGTCGCCGCGCAGTCGTACTCGTTGTAGTCCGCGATCTCGCCCAGCTGGGCGGCGGCCTCGGTGCTGCGGCCCTCCTCCACCAGCCGGGCGTACGTCACGTACGCGTCGACCGAGTCGGCGCCGTTCGTCACGTCGCTCTCCCGCAGCCGGTCGCCCATGAAGAGCGGCTCGAGCTTCTTCAGGCTGTAGGAGCGCTCGGAGATGCGGACCGACCGCAGCACGACGGGGTACAGGTCGACGAGCACGTGCTCCCGGAGCAGCTCGTCGAGGATCGCCTCGCCGACGCCGTGCCGGGCGCAGAGCTGCTGCAGGTGGCTGCGCTCGTAGTCGGCGTAGTGGTACACGTGCATGCCCGGGTGGGTGCGACGACGGGCCTGCACGGCGCGGAGGAAGTCCTGCAGCGCCTGCTTCTCCTGCTCGCGGTCGTGCGCCCACAGCGGCCGGAAGACCTCGGGACCCGCATCGATCTCGATGACGCCGAACAGGTACTCGAGTCCCCAGGTGCGGCCGTCGTCGGACCAGAGGGGGTCGCCCTCGAAGTCGAAGAACAGGTCGCCCGGGTCGGGCTCGGGCAGCGCGGCGAGGCCGTCGGCGTCGATCACCTGCGCTTCGACGCCCACGCCTCCGCGCGCCTCGGCGGCGAGCTGCAGCCCGGCCTGCAGGCGGAGCCGCTGCAGGGCAGCGGTGCCGATGCCCTCGACCGGTCCGGTGCTCGCCGCGAACGCGTCGATCGTCGTGATGCCGGCGGCACGGAGGCGGTCCCGCTGCCGCACCGTGAGGCGGCCGACCAGCAGCACGTCGCGGGAGGCGTCGACCTGCACGGTGCACTCGGCGCACCGGCCGCAGGCGACGACGCCCTCGGCGCCCCAGGCGATCGGCGCGCTGTCGGTGCGGCGCGCGTCGACGAGCGCGCGGAGGCGCCCCATCCGCTCCGTGAACACCGGTCGCACATCGGCGAGCCGATGGCTGGAGGTGCTGCCGTCGCCGAGCAGGAGATGGACCCGGTCGCCCATCGGCAGCCCGAGCGCCTCGAGCTGCCCGGCGTACGCCGCGAGCTGCATGAGGGCCGTGACCTTCGCGCGACGCGCGAGCTTCGTGTCGTACACCTCCCACACGTCACCCGTGCGCACGAGGAAGTCCGCGAAGCCGAGGAACCCGCCGTCGAAGAGCGTCGCCTGGAACACCACGTCGGCGCCGTCCGCCATCGCCGCGACCGTGCGTTCCTGCGCAGCGACGAGCGCAGCGAGATCCCGCGAATCGTCCGGGCGCTCGATCTCGACCACGCCCGCGCCGAAGCGCTGCCGGTACGCCGCCAGCTGCCGCTCCTCGTGGGCGTCGCCGAGGCGGGCGGCGCGCCGGTTCAGCGCATCCACGGCCTCCGGCACCGCCTCCACCCGGCCCAGCTTCGCGTCGAGCCGCCGCAGCACGGCCCACTCGCACTCGGTCGCCGCCGTGAGGTCGGACGCCGACAGCA
Organism: uncultured Amnibacterium sp.; assembly: GCF_964244015.1. NCBI lineage: Bacteria > Bacillati > Actinomycetota > Actinomycetes > Micrococcales > Microbacteriaceae > Amnibacterium > uncultured Amnibacterium sp. Next base: position 11,551 of record NZ_CAXTHO010000060.1, read on the forward strand.
CCACCCCACCACCCGTGACGAACATGCGCGCAGCGTAGATCCGCCCTCGGACAGTGCGCGGAACGCGCGGGGGAGACGGGGGTGAGCGCCGTGTCCGCGACTGTCGGCATGATCGACGCATGCCAACTTCCCGCACTCCCGCGATCGAGGCCACCGGCCTCGTCAAGATCTTCGGCGACAACCGCGCCGTCGACGGGGTCGACCTCGTCGTGCAGCCCGGCACCGTCTACGGCGTGCTCGGCCCGAACGGCGCCGGCAAGACCACCACGATCTCCATGCTCGCCACACTGCTGAAGCCCGACAGCGGCTCCGCCCGCGTGCTCGGCCACGACGTCGTCACGCAGGCCGCCACCGTGCGCGGCCTGATCGGCGTGACCGGTCAGTACGCCTCCGTCGACGAGACCCTGTCCGCGACCGAGAACCTCGTCGTGTTCGGCCTGCTGCTCGGCCTCTCCCGCAGGCAGGCCAAGGCGAAGGCGACCGAGCTGCTCGAGCAGTTCTCGCTCACCGAGGCGGCCAAGCGGCCGCTGAAGAAGTTCTCCGGCGGGATGCGCAGGCGCCTCGACCTCGCCGCGAGCCTGATCGCGCAGCCGCCGCTGATCTTCCTCGACGAGCCGACCACGGGGCTCGACCCGCGCACCCGCGCGCAGATGTGGGACACGATCCGGGAGCTCGTCGCGACCGGCTCGACCGTGCTGCTCACCACGCAGTACCTCGACGAGGCCGATCAGCTCGCGGACCGCATCGCGGTGATCGACCGGGGCCGCGTCGTCGCCGAGGGCACCGCCGACGACCTGAAGGCCTCCGTCGGCACCGCCTCCCTCCAGCTGCGGCTCGTCGATCCCGCCGACCTCGCGGTCGCGGAGGCGCGGATCAGGAGCGCCATCGGCGTGCAGCCGGTCTCCAGCGCCGAGCGCGGCTGGCTCACCGTGCCGCTGCAGGACCCGGAGCGGGTCACCGACCTGCTCGTGGACCTGCGCGACGCCGGCATCTCCCTCGCCGAGTTCGGCGTGCAGAAGCCCACCCTGGACGAGGTCTTCCTCGCCATCACCGGCCACGGCGCCGCCGGGAATGAAGACCGTGCGGCCACCGAGGCCGAGAAGGACGAGGTGATCGCATGACCGTCGTCGCAACCACCGCCGCGGCGCAGCCGCGGAACGGGATCACCCGCACCGTCAGCCAGTCGCTGACGATGGCCTACCGCGGCCTGCTGAAGGTGAGGAGGACGCCCGAGCAGCTGTTCGACGTGACGCTGCAGCCGATCATCTTCACGGTGATGTTCGCCTACATCTTCGGTGGCGCGATCGCGGGCAGCGTGCAGTCGTATCTGCAGGTGCTGATCCCCGGCATCCTCGTGCAGACCGTCATCACCGGGTCGGTCGTCACCGGCGTGCAGCTGCGGGAGGACATGGACAAGGGCGTCTTCGACCGCTTCCGGTCCCTGCCCATCGCCCGCATCGCGCCGCTCGCCGGCGCCCTGCTCGCCGACACCGTGCGCTACGCCATCGCGACGACGATCACCTTCGTCGTCGGCGCGATCATGGGCTACCACCAGATCACGGAGCACATCGGCTGGACGGTGCTGGCCGGCCTGCTCGTGATCGTCGTCGCCTGGTCGATCAGCTGGATCTTCGCGCTCTTCGGCATGCTGGCCCGGACGGCGGGCTCCGTGCAGGGGATCTCGTTCCTGGTGCTCTTCCCGCTGACGTTCCTCTCGAACGCGTTCGTGGACACGGCGACGCTGCCCGGGCCCCTGAAGGTGTTCGCGGAGATCAACCCGATCTCGCACCTGATCACCGCGGTGCGCACCCTGGTGAACGACCAGCAGGTGACCGGGGACGTCTGGCTGACGCTGCTGGGTGCCGCCGTGGTCGTGGGTATCTTCGCGCCGCTCACCGTCCGCGCCTACATGCGGAAGGCGTAGCGCGGCCTGCGCGCGGGTACGGTCGCCGCCCCGAGCCGCTGTGGGGCGGCGCCCGGCTCAGTCCAGGACGATCACCGTGCGGCCGCGGCCGTGCCCCAGCTTGCTCAGGCGCTGCGCTTCCGGGGTCTCGTCGAGCGGGAACGTGCGCTCCACGATCATCCGGAGCCCGCCGGTCTCGAACAGGCGGGCCGCCTCCTCGAGCGCGGCGCGGGTGTCGCCGCCGCCGGAGGTGAACTGCGCGCCGAGCTCGTTGGCGGAGTAGTCGGCGACCGAGACGACCTTCGCGGGGTCGCCGGTCAGCTCGATCAGCTGCGGGATCACACCGGCTCCCGCCGCGTCGAGCGCGACGTTCACCTCGGCCACCGCGAGCTCGCGGACCCGGCCGACCCAGCCGTCGTCGTAGGTGGTCGGGATGGCGCCGAGCGCCTCCACGTACGCCTGGTTCGCGGCGCCGGCGGTCCCGATCACGATCAGCCCGCGGGCTCGGGCGAGCTGGATCGCAGCGGTACCGACGCCGCCGGCCGCGCCGGAGATGACGAGCGTGTCGCCTTCCTTCGCGCCGACCGCGGCGAGCGCCCGCACGGCGGTGTCGAACGGCACGGGGGTCGCGGCGGCCTCCTCGAACGAGAGGTGGTGCGGCATCGCCGCCCAGGCCGTGAGCACCGCGTGCTCCGCGAAGGTCGACGGGCCCGAGCCGAACACCCGGTCGCCGACCGCGACGCCGGTGACGCCGTCGCCGAGCTCGTCGACCGTGCCGGCCGCGTCGAGCCCCACGCCCGCGGGGGCGTCCAGCGGCTCACCGCCGGTGAACAGGCCCTCGCGGAACTTCCAGTCCGCCGCGTTCACGCCCGCAGCGTGGACGCGGATCCTGACCTGCCCCGCCGCGGGGTGCGGCTCCTCGACGTCGGCGATCTCGAGGACCTCTGGTCCGCCGTACCGCTCGTACTGCACTGCACGCATGCCCCCATCCTGCCGCGAGTCGGCTGAACCCCCTTCCCGCGCCTCCCCGGACCGGTCCGTTTTGTAGGAACCCCGTTCCTACAAAACGGAGGGTCGGGGCTCGCGGTGGGCGGCGACGCGCACCACGGCACCCGCGGCGAGCAGCATGAGCAGCAGCGCGATGGCGGCGGCGATCGTGAGCCCGTCGGGCGCGAGGAGGGGCTGACCGCGGAGCGCCTGCCAGGTCACCAGGACCAGCACCCCCAAGTAGCCGCTCGCCATCACCGCGAGCAGCCGGGTGCGGGTCGGCTCGGCGAGCCCGGGCACCCGGATCAGGAGGAAGGCGAGAATCGGCAGCAGCTGGAGGGCGTGCAGGCCGACGAAGTGCCCGATCCTGAGGTCCCCGTGCAGCGTGCTCCAGTCCGTGACCGGCAGCCCGGGGCCGCCGTCCGGGCCGCCGACGGTGTGGCCGCCGCCCTTCGCCCAGCCGAAGTTCACGGTGATCAGGACCGCCTCCGCCATCCCCGCGAGGGTGACGAGCAGGCCCCAGCGCATCCCGGCCGCGATCGTGCGATCGACGCCGCGCGTCCGCAGCACGAGGACGGCTGCGACGACCGTGACGCCGAACACGAACGAGATGAGGCCGCCCATCCCGGAGTAGACCACCCCGTCGAAGACGCTCGAGACGTTGAAGTGGCTCGTCGTGCCGCGGAGGACCTGCAGGTCGATGGCCGCGATCTCGCCGACCAGCCCGACCAGGATCACGGTCGCGACGACCGTCAGCAGCCTGCGGTGGCCGCGCACGACGCCGAGCATCCATCGGATCGTGAGCACGTACAGCGTGATGGAGACGCCGAACTTCATCGGCTTCAGCCAGGCTGGAGCGCCGTCGATGACCCGCGGATCGACGGCGAGGCCGACGAGGGAGACCGCGAGCGCGAGCCCCCCGGCGACGAGCGCGCCGGTGAGCAGGCGGTGCCACGCAGGGCGGCGGGAAGCGGCGACGGCGGGGAGCCGCGACGCCGTGCGGAGCGGGGTGGAGGTCATGCGCCCACGCTCGTCCGCAGGCGACGGCACCGCATCGACCCGTGGGGCCGACCGCCTCCGCCCGTGGGACGAGGCGGCGTGCCCTCGGGATGCGTCACCCTGGGTGCGTGCCGACGACCGAGTCCGTGATCACCGACCGCATCTACGCGGGCGTGGCCGTGATCGCGGCCGTCCTCACCTTCGTGGAGTCGCCGGAACCGCTGTGGACCATCGGCGCGGTGCTCGTCGCGCTCGTCCCGTGGGCGCTCGTCGCGACCCGTCGCGACCCGCCCGCGTGGCTGTTCCTCGCCCTCGCGGTGCTGCCGGTCGTCGCCGTCGTGATCGTGAACGACCTCGGCGTCGTGATCTTCATGACCACGGCCGCCGCGAGCCGGTTCGCCTGCCGGGCCGAGGACCGGCGGGCCGTCCTCGTCGTCACCGTGGCGGTGGCGGTCGTGCCCTTCATCCCGGCGCTGCTCGGGTCGTCGCACCCGAACGGCGCGGGCTACTTCGCGTTCGGCGACGTGTTCGGGGTGCTCGTCGGCGTGGTGCTGCGCCGCGGCGACCGGCTCGCCGCCCGGCTGCGGGAGGCGGACAACCGGCTCGCGGAGGCGAAGCAGCTGCAGGAGCGGCAGCGGATCGCCCGTGACGTGCACGACCTCGTCGCGCACTCGCTGACCGTCGTGGTGCTGCACGTGGGCGGCGCGCGGCGGCTGCTGCGCACGGATCCGGAGGCGGCGGAGGCGGCGCTCGCGGACGCGGAGCGCGTCTGCCGCGAGAGCCTCGACGGCATCCGCGGCGTCGTCGGCCTGCTGCGGGACACGGAGTCGTCCTCCTCTGGGCTCTCGCTCGATCTCGACGCGCTCATCGGCACCTACCGGACGGCGGGCGTCGATGTGCGCCTCACGACCACGGGCGATCCGGCCGAGCTGCCGCTGGGGACCCGGGTGACCCTGTACCGCGTGGTCCAGGAGTCGATGGCGAACGCAGCCCGGTATGCGCCTCCCGGGTCCGCGGTGACCGCCGATGTCGCGGTCGCGCCGGATGAGGCGGCCTGCCGCATCGTGAACGACCGAGGCGCGGGCGCCGGCAGATCGGGCGGGTTCGGCCTCGCGGGGCTCCGGGAGCAGGTCGCCTCGGCCGACGGTGTGCTGACGAGCGGGCCGGAGGGCGACCGCTGGGTGGTCCTGTGCCGGCTGCCGGTGCAGCAGGTATCGGCCGTCGGCGTGGGCGGCGGCGCATGAGCGGGCTGCGGGTGGTGC
>NZ_CAXTHO010000061.1:0-16545 GCF_964244015.1 uncultured Amnibacterium sp.
GGGCTCGCCCTGCAGATCGGGTTCGGTGCCGGCCTCGTGTTCGGCGCCCAGGTGGTACGCCTGCCCTGATCGGTCCGAGTCCGCCGAAGGGGCGGGCGATGCACGCCCCAATACACTGATCGTCGTCCGGTTCCGCACGCCGCGGAGCCGGTGAGACCAAGGAGAACGACCCGCACATGGCTCTGTCCACCGAAGAAGTCCTCGCCGGCCTCGCCGAGCTCGTCAGCGATGAGACGGGCATCGCGACCGACACGGTCGAATTGGAGAAGTCGTTCACCGACGACCTCGACATCGACTCCATCTCGATGATGACCATCGTCGTCAACGCGGAGGAGAAGTTCGACGTGAAGATCCCGGACGAAGAGGTCAAGAACCTCAAGACCGTCGGCGACGCCGTCACCTTCATCACCGCCGCTCAGTCCTGAGCGCAGTCCTGACGTCGGAAGGCTCCACCTCCTCTCCATGGCTGCCCCAGACATCGTCGTCACCGGGATCGGCGCGTTCTCGCCGCTCGGTATCAACGCGTCCGACTCCTGGACGGCCCTCCTCGCCGGGCGCTCCGGCACCCGGACGCTCGAGTACCCCTGGGTGCAGGAGCTGGGCCTGTCGACCCACTTCGCCGCCCAGGCGCACGCCGAGCCGGCGGAGCACCTGGACAGAATCGAGGCGAAGCGGCTCGATCGGGCCGCGCAGTTCGCGCTGATCGCCACCCGCGAGGCGTGGGCCGACGCGGGTTCGCCCGACGTGGACCCGGCGCGACTCGGCGTCGACTGGGCGACCGGCATCGGCAACCTCTGGACCCTGCTCACGGCGTGGGACACGCTGAAGGAGAAGGGCGCTCGTCGGGTGCCGCCGATGACCGTGCCGATGCTCATGCCGAACGCCGCAGCGGCGGCGATCGAGATGGAGTTCAGGGCGCGTGCCGGCGCCCGCACCGTGGTGTCGGCGTGTGCGTCGAGCAACGAGGCGATCGGCAACGCGCTCGACCACCTGCGGCTCGGCTATGCGGATGTCATCATCGCCGGCGGTACGGAGGCGTGCGTGCACGGTCTGCCGCTCGCGGCGTTCGGGCAGATGCAGGCGCTGTCGAAGCGAAACGACGCTCCCGAGCTCGCCTCGCGGCCCTACGACAGCGGGCGCGACGGGTTCGTGCTCGGTGAGGGCGCCGCGGCGCTCATCCTCGAGCGCGAGGACCACGCGAAGGCGAGGGGCGCGACGATCTACGCCCGCCTCCTCGGCGGAGCGGTCACGAGCGACGCCTTCCACATCAGCGCGCCGGATCCTGACCCGGGCGGGTCGGTTCCGCGCACCATGCGGCTGGCGCTCGAGGACGCGGGACTGACCCCGGAGGACGTCTCGCACATCAACGCGCACGCGACGAGCACGCCGGTCGGCGACATCGCCGAGTACACCTCGATGCGCGCGGTGTTCGGCAGCCACCTGGACGCGATCCCGGTCAGCGCGACGAAGGCCGCAACCGGGCACCTCCTCGGCGCAGCGGGCGCCATCGAAGCGGTGTTCACGGTGACGGCGTTGCGGGAGCGGATCGCTCCCCCCACGATCAACCTCACGGACCCCGATCCGGAGATCCCGCTCGACGTCGTCACTGCACCTCGTGCCCTGCCGACGGGCGAGGTCATCGCGCTCAGCAACTCCTTCGGGTTCGGCGGCCACAACGCGGTCACGGTCTTCGCGACCGCCTGAGGCGGCGCCCACGCGGCGGAGGAGGACGACCATGGAGTTCCGTTCGATCCACGAGCACGGCTTCGCGCGGATCGCCGCCTGCACAGGCGAGATCGCGATCGGCGATCCGCTCGCCAACGCCGACACGGTGCTCGCGATGGCGGATCGGTGCGACGCCGACGGCGTCGATGTCGCCGTGTTCACCGAGCTGGGCCTCTCCGGCTACTCGATCGACGACCTGCTGCTGCAGGACGCCCTGCTCGACGCCGTCGACGCGGCCCTCGAGCGGGTCGTGGCCGCGAGCTCCGCGCTGCAGAGCGTCCTGGTCGTCGGCGCCCCGCTGCGGCACGACGGCCGGCTGTTCAACTGCGCCGTCGTCGTGCACCGGGGCGCGGTGCTGGGCGTCGCGCCGAAGTCGTACCTCCCGAACTACCGCGAGTTCTACGAGCGCCGGCAGATCACCGCCGGCGACGACCGCCGAGGCGGCACGATCCGCATCGGCGCCGCGCAGGTGCCGTTCGGGCCCGACCTCCTGTTCGAGGCGATCGACCTCCCCGGCCTCGTGCTGCACGCCGAGATCTGCGAGGACCTGTGGGTGCCGATCCCCCCGAGCGCCGAGGCCGCGCTCGCCGGGGCGACGGTGCTCGCGAACCTCTCCGGCAGCCCGATCACGGTCGGCCGTGCGGAGGATCGGGAGCTGCTGGTGCGCTCGGCGTCGGCGCGCTGCGTCGCCGCCTACGTCTACGCGGCGGCCGGGCGCGGCGAGTCGACGACCGACCTGGCGTGGGACGGCCAGACGCTGATCTACGAGAACGGCGCCCTGCTCGCCGCGGAGGATCGCTTCCCGGATTCGGATCGCATCGCGGTCGCCGACGTCGACCTCGACCTGCTGCGGCAGGAGCGGATGCGGATGGGCAGCTTCGACGACAACCGGCGCACCCACGCAGCGCGGGTCGGGCAGTTCCGACGCGTCCCCTTCGAGCTGCACCCCGTGCTGACCGACATCGGGTTCCGGCGGCCGGTGGAGCGCTTCCCGTTCGTCCCCGCCGATCCCGCACGGCTCGCGCAGGACTGCTACGAGGCGTACAACATCCAGGTCGCCGGCCTCGTGCAGCGGCTGGAGGCGATCGGGCGGCCGAAGGTGGTCATCGGGGTGTCCGGAGGGCTCGATTCCACGCAGGCGCTGCTCGTCGCGGCGCAGGCGATGGACCGCACCGGTCGCCCCCGCACGGACATCCTGGCGTTCTCCCTCCCCGGCTTCGCGACGGGCGACGAGACGAGCGGGAACGCGAGGTCGCTGATGACCTCGCTCGGCGTGACCATGGGCGAGGTCGACATCCGGCCGACCGCGACGACGATGCTGCAGGAGCTGGGTCACCCGTTCGGCGACGGCGAGCCGATCTACGACGTCACGTTCGAGAACGTGCAGGCGGGACTGCGCACCGATTACCTGTTCCGGATCGCGAACCAGCGCGGCGGGATCGTGCTGGGCACCGGTGATCTGTCCGAGCTGGCCCTCGGCTGGTCCACCTACGGCGTCGGCGACCAGATGAGCCACTACAACGTCAACGGCGGCATCCCGAAGACGTTCATCCAGCACCTGATCCGCTGGGTGATCAGCACCGGATCCTTCGACCCGGAGGTCGACGCGACGCTCGGCCGGATCCTCGACACGGAGATCAGCCCCGAGCTGGTGCCCGGGGAGGTGCTCCAGTCGACGGAGTCGAAGGTCGGCCCGTACGCGCTGCAGGACTTCGCGCTCTTCCACGTGCTGCGGTACGGGTTCCGTCCCGGCCGGATCGCATTCCTCGCCTGGCATGCCTGGCGGGACGCGGAGGCGGGCTCGTGGCCGCCGAACTTCCCGGAGACGAAGCGCGTCGCATACGACCTGCCCGAGATCCGGCGGTGGCTGGAGGTGTTCTACCGCCGCTTCTTCGCGTTCGCGCAGTTCAAGCGCTCGGCGATGCCGAACGGCCCGAAGGTGCTGGCCGGCGGGTCGCTGTCGCCGCGCGGCGACTGGAGGGCCCCCTCCGACGGCACCGCGATCGCCTGGCTCGCCGACCTCGAGCGCTGGGACGCCGAAGGCGCCTTCGACGCCTGACCCGTCGGGTGGTCCCTTCGAGAGCCTCAGGACATCGCTCGAGGCTCGCTGCGCTCGCACCTCGACCAACGGAGTGCGGCGCGGTGCAACCGCCGCCCGTCGGCGGCCGGTCCACGGCCGACGAGGCGGCACAGACCTTCGATCCGCCCGCGGATCGAAGGTCCATAAGCAAGGAAGAGCCCCCGTACCGGTACCCATCCGGACGGGGGCTCTTCTGCCGCACGATGCTGAGGTTCGAGGGCCGCTACCCATACAGCCCGAACACTGAAAGTCGCACCAGCGGACAGGAAGAAGTTACTGAACTTCGGACCGTTCGGCGGGAGTGACACGCCGATGAATTACATCTTGGTGATTCGAATCCGGCGTGGCCATCGCTCAGACCGCCGAGCGGTGCAGCCAGGTGACGGACGAGGTGCCGATCGCGTGCCGGAACGGCTCCAGCTCGTCGTCCCACGCCTGCCCGAGCGCGAGCCGGAGCTCTCGGTGCATCTCGATCGCGCTGGTGCCTGCGGCGTCCATCGCGGCGCGGATCCGGTCCTCTGCGACGACGATGTTGCCGGCCGCGTCGGTCTGCGCGTGGAAGATCCCGAGGTCGGGCGTGTGCAGCCAGCGGCTGCCGTCGACGCCGTCGCGGGGGTCCTCGGTGACCTCGAAGCGCAGGTGCTCCCACCCGCGCAGCTTCGAGGCGATGGCGGCGCCGGTGCCCGGCGCACCCTCCCAGTAGTAATCGGTGCGCTGCGAACCGCGCAGCACAGGCTGATCCGTCCACGAGAAGTTGACGGGTCGACCGATCGCGTGACCGGCCGCCCACTCCACGTGAGGGCAGAGTGCTCGCGGTGACGAGTGCACGTACAGCACGCCACGGGCGACTGAGGTGACCATGGATTCGTCCTCCGTTCGAACAGATACGTCTTCCCCAACGATCTGTGGTGAACGGTTGAACCCCGATGCCACCTCTATGAAATTAGCGCGGGCCTATTCGGCTCCCGGGAAGTATGCCCGACGACACGCCGGGAACTCAACCGGATCGGGCGGTCTCCGGCGCGCCGCGGACGACCCCAGTGCGCGGGGTCGCCCGCCCGATCACGGAATCAGGGCGATCTTGCCGCCCGGATGTCCATCGGCCAGGCGTGTCAGCGCTTCCGCTGCGCGGTCGAGGGGGTAGGTGCCGGCGACCGGGACGACGAGGTCGCCCGAGCCCGCGAGGGCGATCAGCTCGGCTCGAACGCTGTCCCGGAAAGCGGCGCTCTCGGGGTCGCGACCGCCGACCGCGGCGAACCCGTCCCGGTGCGCACGCGCCTGGGCGGCGATGGTCACGAACCGCTCCTTCGGGACGAGCGCGAGCGAGACGTCGACGGCCTCGTCGGTGCCCACGCAGTCGTACGCGGCGTCGAACCCCTGCGGTGCGAGTGCGCGCGCCCGGTCCTCGAGCCCGTCGCCGTAGGTCACGGGGTCGCCGCCGAACCGCCGCACCTCGTCGGACCTCGACGGGCTCGCCGTCCCGACCGCATGGACGCCGCGGGTGCGCAGCAGCTGGAGGAGCAGCACGCCGACCGCTCCGGAGGCGCCGTGCACCAGCACGGTCGCTCCGGCCGTCGGCGGGACGACCCTGAGCATGTCGGCGGCGGTCGATCCGGCCAGCAGCAGGTTCGCCGCCTCCGGGAAGCCGAGAGTGGCCGGTTTCGCGAAGACGTCGGCGGCGGCGAGCGTGATCGCGGAGCTGTAGCCGCCGCCCGGTGTCCGGAACGCGAGCACCTCGTCGCCGACCGCTCCCCCGCCGGAGGCGAGCTCGGTGTCGGCGCCCAGCGCGGTCACGACGCCGGCGACCTCGTACCCCGGCCGGATCGGCAGCGCGGCGGGGTCGCTCGACATCCGGCCGGAGAACCCCTTGTAATCCGTGGGGTTCACGCCGACCGCGCGGACCTCGACGGTGACCTCGCCCGGTCCCGCCGGCGGCACGTCCACCTCGATCGTCTCGAGCACCTCGGGCCCGCCGTAGCGAGGTGCGACCACCTGTCGTGCACGGTGTTGCGTCACGGAGCGTTGCGTCATGGAGGTGAGCGAACCGGTATCGCCTGAACGGCGCACTCAGTTCGCGTCGGCGTAGCGCTCGACGACGGCGACGTCGAGCGGGAAGTCGATCGGGAAGTCCGCGAACAGCAGCCGACCGGCCGATCGCGCCGCGCGCGTCACCGCGGCTGCGACGTCGTCCGCGAGCCGGGCCGGCGTGTGCACGATGACCTCGTCGTGGAGGAAGTAGACGAGGTGCGGCCGTGCGGTCAACGGCCCGTCGGCGAGGTCCCACAGCTGTCGCCGCAGGTCGGCGAGCCAGCAGAGCGCCCATTCGGCAGCGGTGCCCTGCACGACGAAGTTGCGGGTGAACCGCCCGCGGTCGCGTGCCATCGAGCGAGCCTGCCGGAGGGTCCGCTCGTCCGCGTCGAGCACGGCCGCGTCCTGCTCGATCGCCCGCTGCCGGTCGGACACCGGTGGGGTCGCCCGCCCGAGCAGGGTGGACACGGCACCCCCGCGCTCGCCCTCCCGCGCCGCACGCTCGACGAGGGCGAGCGCACGGGGGAATCGCTGGGCGAGCCGCGGGACGAGCCGACCGCCCTCACCGCTGGTGGCGCCGTAGAGGGCGCCGAGCATGCCGACCTTGGCAGCGGTGCGGGTCGCGACGGCACCGCTCGCGACGATGCCGGCGTAGAGGTCCCGGCCGTGACCCGCCTCGGCCATCGCGCGGTCATGGGCCAGCCCGGCGAGGACGCGGGGCTCGAGCTGCGCGGCGTCGGCGACGACGAGCCTCCATCCCGGATCGGCGACGACCGCCGAGCGGATCTGCTTCGGCAGCTGCATCGCGCCGCTGTTCCTGGTGGCCCAGCGGCCGGTGACGACGCCGCCCACGATGTAGTCCGGTCGGAAGCGGCCGCCCGTCACCCAGGTGTCGAGCCAGTTCCAGCCGTTGGCCTGATGGAGCCGGGCGAGCTTCTTGTACTCGAGCAGCGGCGCGACGACCGGGTGGTCGACATGTCGCAGCTCCGAAGCGCGCGTGCTGTCGACCTCGATGCCCGCGGCACGCAACGCCCGCGACAGCTCGGCCGCCGAGTCGGGGTTCAGCGCCGGTGCGCCGAGCGCGACACGGATGTCGACGGCCAGCCGCTCGAGCGCGACGGGGCGCCGGTCCGCCGGGACACGCGGGCCGAGGAGGTCGGCGAGCAGGCGCTCGTGCTCGTCCCTGCGCCACGGCAGGCCGCCGTGCCGCATCTCGGCGGCCGCGAGCGCGCCGGCGGACTCGGCGGTGATGAGCAGGCGCAACGCACCGGGACGGGAGGACGACGCGACCTCCTGCTGCTGACGCGCGAACTCCGCCGCGACGTCGAGGGCGTCGCCGAGGTCGATCGGGAGGGCACCGTCGTCGGGGATCGCAGCAGCGTCGTCCCAGCCGTCGGCCGGCAGCGCGGCGATCGCGCCCGAGGTCCCGGCCGCGCGGCGAAGCAGGGCCCTTGCGAGGCGCACATCCCACGCCCTGGACACCCGGACACCGGATCCGAGCAGTGCGGGATACACCTCGGCCGTGTCCCACACCCAGCGCGGTGAGGCGATCTCCGCCCGAGCGACCGCCTCCGCGAACCGATCGGGTGCGACCTCCTCCCCCGCTCCGTCCAGGAGGAGGCGGTGGCCGTCGACCGTGTGCTGCACCACGACGGTGCGCTCGCGCGTCACCGCCTCCGTCGCTGCTGCCATGCCGTGACGGTAGGACGCACCTCCGACACCGGGTCGAAGCGGTCAGCCGTGCAGCAGCTCGCCGTCCTTGCCCAGGACCTGCTTCTCCCCCGCCTCGATGCGGAAGGGGAACCGGTTCTGCTTCGGGGGCATCGGGCAGTTGAAGTTGTAGCTGAACGCGCACGGCGGGAGGACCGCGTAGTTGAAGTCGAGCGTGATCGTGCCGTCGGGGTTCGGCGCGATGAAGAGGAAACGGCCGACACCGTACGTGTCGACGTCGCTCGTCTCGTCCGCGAACACGAGCTGCAGCCGGCGCCCGTCCTTGAACGCGGCGATGCGGTACTCCGCACCGCGGATGGTCACGGCGATGTCACCGGGAACGGGCAGCTCACGGGTCGCGCCGTCGTCCTTGATGTGCGAGAACCCGAGCGTGGTGCCGGCCGGGTTCGGCGTGAACGTGCCGCTGACGACCCAGTCGGGATCGTGGTCGAAGGTGCTGATCGAGCCGAAGTCCCTGATCGCCTCCGACGTCGCGTCCCAGACGCGGAGCGCGTACTGCCCGTCCTCGCCGCGGATCACGGTGCCGGAGGTGTGGTCGTCGAACACGATCGACGAGGGCTCGGGGTCGTCCTTGCCGCGCACGGCCACGGTGCCGTCGACGATCGCGCCGTCGACGGTGATGCCGTCGACAGCGGCCGCGGTCACGAGCAGACCCGACTCGCCCACCGGACGCGGCGCCCAGGTACCCGGGACGCCCCAGATCGTCTGCTCCTCCGCCACCCACTGCGTGTTCACGAGCGCGAGGAAGCCGTTCGCGGTCTGCACCGACTGCTGCCGCGCGGCACGGAAGCGGTCGAGGCGCTCGGCAGCGGTGGGGGCGGGTGCGGTGGCGGTATCGGTCACAGGGGTCCTCTTCCTCGACGGTCGTCGGGGGCAACGCCGCGGCGCGCTCAGACCTTCCCCCTGGTGTTCACGGATCCGGGGATCCGGCGGCTTCGACGCCGGATCCCCGGATTCATGAAAGGGGCAGCAGCGGGACGTCGGGCGGGACGAAGCCGAGCACCTGGCCGTAGAAGGAGAGCGCGGCCTCGCGGGAGGAGATCTGCGCCTCCCTGCCGCGGAACCCGTGCCCCTCCCCCGGGTACTCGATGAGCGCGTGCGGGATGTGCCGCGCGGCGAGCGCGTCGCGGAACAGCCGCGACTGCGCCGGCGGCACGATCCGGTCGTCGAGGCCCTGCAGCAGGAGGACGGGTGCCGACAGCCCGTCGACGTGGTTGATCGGTGCGCGCTCGCGGTACAGCGCCTCCGCCTCCGGATACGGGCCGATCAGCCCGTCCAGGTAGCGGGACTCGAAGTCGTGGGTGTCCGTGGCGAGCGCGACCGCGTCGGCGACGCCGTACCGGGAGACGCCCGCGGCGAAGACGTCGGTCCCGGTGAGCGCGGCGAGCACCGTCCAGCCTCCCGCGGAACCGCCCTCGATCGCGAGCCGGGCGCCGTCGGCGACGCCCCGATCGGCGAGCCCGCGCACCACGGTGACCACGTCCTGCACGTCGACGACGCCCCACCGGCCGGTCAGCCGCTCGCGGTACGAACGGCCGTAGCCGGTCGAGCCGCCGTAGTCCACGTCGACCACGCCGATGCCGCGGCTCGTGTAGTACGCGATCGCCGGGTTCACCCGGACCCCGGCCTGCGATGTCGGACCGCCGTGCACGAACGCGACGAACGGCGGCAGCTCCCCGTCCGGCGCGCGGAACGCGGGGTTGCGGGGGCCGTAGACGACGGCGTGCACGCCGTCGACCTCGAGCAGCTCCGCTTCGGGGAAGACGTCGAGCGGCAGGTCGTCGACGCCGCTGCGCTGCAGGGTGAAGCCGCCGCCGGCCACGTCGAAGGACCAGAGGGACTCGGGGTCGACGGCGGACTGGTCGATCAGGAGCGCGCGGCCGCTCCGCAGGTCCTCCCACGAGGTCGCCGACCGGTCGGAGCGCAGCACGGTCGTGCTGCCGTCCGCGGGATCGAGGAGCAGCTGGTCCTCGCTCCCGAAGGTGGAGGTGAGCAGGATCCGGCCGTCGGGAAGCGGCAGGTACCAGCGGGTGCCGAGCACCCAGAGCGGGCCGCCGGTCTCCCGCTCGGCCGCGAGCAGGCTCACGGGCGCGGCATCGCCGTCGGGGTCGACGCGGACGAGGTTCCACCAGCCGCTGCGGTCGGTGATCGCCGCGAGTCCCCCTCCGGGCAGCCACTCGGGCTGCAGGACCGATTCGCGGGGGCCGCCGAGCAGCGTGCGCCAGGACTCGACGTGCCCGTCCACGAGGTCGCCGACCCGCAGCTCGGTGCCGTCCCACGGCATGTTCGGGTGGTCCCACGCGATCCAGGCGATGCGGTCGCCGTCGGGGCTGATCCGGGGCTGCGCGAGGAACCGCGAGCCCGCGACGACGCTCGTGATCGCGCTCGCCTCGACGGCACCGGAGGCGTCGAGAGGGACCAGCACCAGGTCCCGTTCGACCTCGGAGGGCCCGTCGCCGGTGTGGGTCTCGCGGATCGCGAGGACCGATCGGCCGGCCGGCACGAGGCCGCCGTACGCGACGCCGGCGACCTCCGGCGTCAGCGGGACGGGGTCGAGCAGCGGCCCGTCGAGCCGGTAGAGGCGCCCGTCGGCGAGGTGCGAGAACACGACCGCGGTGTCGATCGCCGTCCAGGCTCCTCCCCCGTACTCGTGCACGGCGGTCCGGACGTTCCAGGGCGCGGGCAGCACGGCCTCCACGACGCCGTCGACCGAGCGCAGCAGCGCGACGCGGCGCTCGGCGGCGACCGGCTCCGCCCACCAGACCTCGTCGCCGACGAATCGCGCGGAATCGGGGGCGTGACTGCCGGCGGCGGCGGACTCGGCGGTGAGCGGCGAGCGCCACTGCCCGTAGGGCGCGATGGTGACCATGCCGACACGGTAAGGCGTGTCCGTCTTGCCACTCTCGAAGGGAGGGCGTACCGTTCCCGCATCGAACACCAGTTCGAATTGGAGGAGGTGCGCATGTCGCGGAGCGCCGTCGCGCCGGAGCAGGACGCCGATCTCGTGACCGGCACCCGCGGCCGGCCCGTGCTGCTGCGCTGGCACGCGCGCACCTACCGGGTCACCGACCTGCCCACGCCGCTCGAGGACGCGCTCGCCCCCGCGCTGACGCACCCGCTCCCCGTGCACGGCTGGCGGTTCCAGGGCACCTGCGCGCACGACGGTGAGAGCCTCGTCTTCGACGTGATCGCCTTCGACGGCGGCTGGCACGTCCTGAAGACCTACGCCTGACCACCGCGCGCCGATCGGGCGGTGTCCGCCCCGCGCCTACCCTGTCCCGGTGCAGGCGCGGCGAGGGAGGGTGTCGATCGTCGCACTCGTCCTCGCGCTCACCCTGCTGGGAGTCGGGCTGGCGCCGACGGCGGCGTACGCCGACGACCCCACCTGGGCGGAGGTGCAGGCCGCCAAGCGGAGCGTGGCGGCGAAGGCCGCTGAGGTCGCCACGATCCAGAAGGCGCTCGACGGCCTCCAGGACGCGGCGGCCCGACTCGGTACGGTCGCGCTGCAGAAGGCCGCGGCGTCGACGGCCGCCACGAACCGCCTCCGGGCCGCGCAGCAGGTCTCCGACCGGCTCGAGTCGCAGACGAAGGCCGCAGCAGGCACGGCGAAGTCCGCGAGGCGCACGGCCGCGACCGTCGCGACGCAGCTGTCCCGCGGCGGGGACCCGGAGCTGACGGTCTGGTTGTCGGGGCGCGGTTCCGGCTCCCTGCTCTACCGGCTCGGCGCGCTCGCGCAGATCGGCGATGCGTCCAGCGCCCTGCTCACGCAGGCGGTGGTGGAGGAGCGGGAGTCGAAGGCGCTCGGCGACCAGGCGGCTGCGCAGGCCGCTGTCCGCGACGGCCTGGCCGTGGAGGCGCAGTCCGCGTCGAACGTGGCGAAGGCGGCGCAGCAGGCGGCCGACCGCCAGGTGCGTCGGACGGAGTCGCAGCGCGCGACCCTGCAGGCGCAGCTCGCGAGCCTGTCCGCCACGTCGTCGTCGCTGCAGGCGTCGTACGTCTCGGCTCGGCGGGCGAAGGCGGCAGCAGCGGCGGCCGGAGCGACGAGCGGTGGCACGGGCCTCGGCGGGATCGCGTCCGGTCCCGACTCGCTGTCGTCGGCGGGAGCGCAGGCCTACGCGGCGTCCCGGCTCGGGGCGTACGGGTGGAGCGGCGGCCAGATGTCCTGCCTCACCCGGCTCTGGAACATCGAGTCGGGGTGGAGCTGGAACGCCTACAACGCCTCCTCCGGCGCCTACGGGATCCCGCAGGCGCTGCCTGCCTCGAAGATGGCGGCCGCGGGCGGCGACTGGACCACCAGCTCGAGGACGCAGATCGACTGGGGCCTCGGGTACATCCAGGCCCGGTATTCCTCGCCGTGCGGTGCGCTGAGCTTCGAGACGAGCCACGTGCCGTACTGGTACTGAGCGCCCCTGCCGAGCGGCCGGCACCACCGGAGGAGCCCTGAGGAGCCCCTCCGGCGGCGGTCGCTCCGCGTCAGGCGGGGAGCTGCAGCTGCTGCCCGACGACGATCAGGTCGGCGTCGGACACCGTCGGGTTCGCGGCCCAGAGGCGCTGCCACCCCGCGTCGATGTCGAGCCGCTTCGCGATGATCGACAGCGAGTCGCCGGGCTTGACCGTGTAGGTCTCCCCGGTCGTCTCGACCGCGGCCGGGCGCTCGGTCGCTGCGGCGACGGGCGCCTCGACCGTGACGGACGTGCGGGAGGACGACGACGAGCTCGTCGAACCGGAGGAGGACGACGAGCCGGCGGAGCTCGATGAGCCGGTCGCGCCGGCCTGCACCGAGCAGACCGGCCAGGCGCCCCACCCCTGGCCCGCGAGCACCTTCTCCGCGACCGCGATCTGGGTCGCCTTGCCGGCGTCGGCCGGGTTGCCGGAGCCGCCGTAGCCGCGCCACGTGGCCAGGCTGAACTGCAGCCCGCCGTAGTAGCCGTTGCCGGTGTTCGTGGCCCAGTCGCCGCCGGACTCGCAGGCGGCGACGCGGTCCCAGACGCTGGTCGGGGCGGCGTGGGCGGGTGCTGCGCCGAGAGCGATGCCGGCGGTGGCGATGCCCGCCACGGCGAGGCCCGACAGAACGGCACGGGTGTTGGTCAGGATCTTCATGGCTACGTGCTCCAGCGGGACCGCCTGCGCTCGTCCCATCCCTGGGGCTCGACGCGTCGCTGCCCACCCTGGGAAGAACGGACGGAATGGTCGGTGCGGTCTGTGGGCAGCGTGAGGCGTGGCCGTACCGGGCAGTAACCCGCGGAGGAGGGATTCGCAGCGGTTCCTGATCGCCGGTTCCCCCGGGGCGGATCGAGGGTGCCACGGCACTCGCCGGACGCTGCGCGGGCTTCCGCGCGCCGGAAGCCGGTCGAGCGCCGCCGGTCAGCGCAGGCCGAGTCGCTTCGAGCAGGAGGGCCAGGCGCCCCAGCCCTGGCTGCGGCGGACCTTCTCGCCGATCGCGATCTGCCGGGTCTTGGTGGCGCGAGCCGGGTTCCCGCTGCCTCCGTGGGCCCGCCAGGTACCCATGCTGAACTGGAGACCGCCGTAGTAGCCGTTGCCGGTGTTGATGTGCCAGTTGCCGCTGGCCTCGCACTGCGCGAGCCGGTTCCAGGTGGAGGTCGGGGCCGCTTCTGCGGGTGCGGCGCCGGCGACGACGCTGCCGAGCACGAGCGTGGTCGCGGCGAGTCCCGCGAGGGCATGACGAAGGGTCGGGAGGTGCATGGGTCCGTGCTCCGGCGGGTCCGCCCCCGCTCGCCCCGTCCCCGGGATTCGACACGGCGCTGCCCACCCTGATGGAACGAACGATCGACTCGACGCGGTGTGGGGGCAGCGCTGGGCGTGGCCGCGTCGGGCAGGTGGTCGGCCGAGGAGGGGGTGTCCGGCTGTCCTCGACGGCCGGTTCCTCAGCAAGTGGTGCGAGGGTGCCATGGGTTTCCCGGGCAGGTCAAAACGGGATGGTCGCCTTTCCGCGTGCCGGAAGTGCTCGTGGACATCGCTGGTGTACGCGCCAGCGGGTCCTGCTGTCGACCTGGACGCAGCTCCGAACGCCGTCCAGGTCCGTCGCGTACGAAAGGCGGATGGTCTCCCCCGACTCCTTCCGCGTGCCCGACCAGTCCGGCCGCACCGTCGTGATCACCGGCGCCGACAGCGGGCTGGGCTTCGAGGCGGCGAAGCGACTCGCTGCAGCGGGCGCGCACGTGGTGCTCGCCTGCAGGAACGAGGAGAAGGCGAAGGACGCCGCCTCCCGGATCGCCGGCAGCACCGAGGTGCGGCTGGTCGACACCAGCTCGCTCGAGTCGGTCCGCGCCTTCGCCGCGGCGGCGCCCGACCGCATCGACGTGCTGATCAACAACGCCGGGGTGATGGCGCCGGACGAGTCGCGCACCGCGGAGGGGTTCGAGCTGCAGTTCGCGACGAACTACCTCGGCGCGTTCGCACTGACCGCGCTGCTGCTCCCCCACCTCACGGACCGCGTCGTGATGACCTCGAGCCTCGCGCACTACGGGGGCCGGCTCGTGCTCGACGACCTCAACCGTCATCGCCGGCGCTACTCCCGGTGGGCCGCCTATGCGGACTCGAAGCTCGCCGACCTGATGTTCGCGTTCGATCTGCAGTCGCGCTTCGCCGAGGCGCGGTCGCCGCTGCGCGCGATGGCGGCGCATCCGGGGATGGCCGGCACCGACCTGACCCGGCACATCAACGTCCCGGCGCCGGTGACCGCCGTCTCGGAGGCGATCCTGCACGGCTTCGGGCAGTCGGCGGCGGCGGGCGTGCTGCCGACGCTGCTGGCCGCGACCGCACCCGATCTCGCCGGCGGCTCCTTCGTCGGGCCCGCCGGGCTCGCCGAGGTGCGCGGCGCACCCATCGTGGTCGGATCGAGCCGCACATCCCGCAACCGCGAGCTGCAACGCCTCCTGATCCGCGAGTCGGAGCGGCTCACGAGCATCGAGCTGGTCGTACCCGGGCGGTCCTGAACGACGAGGTGAGCCCGCGGGCTGCTCCGCCGGCTAGGAGGAGAACTCGCCGCTCAGCTCCCCCGCCGCATCGACGGTCAGCACCGCCCGGTCGGTCGGCCAGTTCAGCAGCCGCAGTGCGAGGACGACCAGCCAGAACCCGCCCGTGATGATCGTGAGCGCCAGGTTCAGGGGCACGTTGACCTGCTGCCGCTTGACGAGCACGGCCTGATGGCCGTCGTTGAACGTCTCGGTGTAGCCGTGCAGCATGTACCGGGCGGCGGCGCGATCGAGCACGGCCCGCCGCTCGTCCTCGCCGAAGCGGCGACCGCGGGAGCCACCAGGAGGCGACGCGCTCGCTTCGCTCATGTGCGGACGATATCGCGGGGTGCACGATGTCCGGATGACCTGGTCGAGCCCGGAGCAGCGAGACCGCGGATTGCGCCGAGCGCGCGCCGCGAGCTGGGTGGCACTGGCCGCGTTCGTCCTCGTCGGCGTCGCGAGCATCGTGCTGCTGGCCGCCGGCAGGGCGTCCCTCTGGCTGCTGCTCGCGGATCTGCTGTGCGCGTTCATCGCCGTGCGGACGACCCTGCGGATCCGCGCCATCAACGGCGCCCTCCGTGAGGACGCCGACGCCTGACCCGACTCCACGCACCCCCGAAGGCTGCATGCGCTCTGCCCGCACGCCGTGAGATACGCGGGTCTTGGCACCTTCTTGGTGGTGGGCCGCCACATTCGGACGACAGCATCGACGGTGCTGCCGCTGGCCACCTGACGCAAGGAATCACGACACACCGATGACGACCGACCAGATCCACGCCCGCAGCACCCCCGTCGTCATCACGGCAGGCGTCCGTCGCGCCTACGCCATCTCGATCGGGATCAGCGCGCTGTTCGTGGTGTTCCAGTACTTCACCTCGGGCGAGTTCATCACCGATGACATCCCGGATGGCGCGCGGGAGCTGTGGACGAACCTGCACGGCTTCGGCGCGTACCCGGTGATGGTGTTCGCCCTGCTCGCGGCCGTCGTCGCGTTCGCCCGCCTCCGGGACGTCCGAGGGCTGTGGCTCGCGACCGCGGCCTACTTCGCGGTGACCGTCGTCCAGTGGCTGCTGGGCCACGCGATCTCCACCTTGCACATCGACGCACTGACGCCGCTGCATGTGGTGGTCGCGGCCGCCGTGGTCGGTCTCGCGGTATGGCTCTCGGTCCGGTCCGCGCGGTTGCGTCGCGCCGTCAGTGAGGGGTGACCACCGTGTGCGGCGTGCCTCGGACGCCCGTGATGCTGACGACGCGGCGCTGATCGACCGGGTCGTGAGCAGGGTCTTCAACCGCGCCAGATCTGCTTCGGCTCAGGGAGCGTGACTGGTGTTGAGTCGGGCTGCCGCTCGTCGGATGACTGGTTCTCGTTGTCGGCGCGCGGCGGCCCGCGCCTCCTCGACTTGTGTCTGGTCCGCCTCAGGCCGGTCGGGTGACCCTGCGTCGAAGGGCGGATGTGGGTCGTACTCCATGGTGAGCTGAACGCGACGCGCTGCGTCGCTGCCGAAGAGCTCCGCGGCGACGACGAGGGCGAAATCGATGCCGCTGGTGACGCCGCCGCCCGTGATGACGTTGCCGTCTCGGACGACGCGCGCTTGTTCCGGGATCGCACCAACGAGGTCGAGCAGGGCGTGAGTCGCCCAGTGGGTGGTCGCACGCCGTCCCTCGAGCAGCCCGGCGGCGCCGAGGACGAAGGCTCCGGTGCAGACACTGGTCACATAGCGCGCGCCCGCAGCTTGCCTTCGCACGAACTGCAGCGCGGCCTCGTCGTCGAGGAGGTCGAACGCGCCCTGGCCGCCCGGCACCATGATGACGTCGGCCTGGGGCGCGTTGGCGAACGTGACGGTCGGCACGATCGAGAAGCCGGCGTCCGTCGGGACCGGGTCGAGCGTGTGCCAGGCGAGGTCGACCGTGGCGCCGGGCAGGCGTGAGAACAATTGCACGGGGCCCGTCAGGTCCAGCTGCGTCACGTTCGGAAAGAGCAGAGCGACGAACCGCGTCTCGGCA
>NZ_CAXTHO010000062.1:0-16521 GCF_964244015.1 uncultured Amnibacterium sp.
CGGTCAGCAGCCCGGCGACCGCTGGGCCGAGCAGGCGCGCGAGGTTGAACGAGGCGGAGTTCAGGGCCACCGCGTTGGAGACGTCGTCGGGTCCGACCAGGTCGGAGACGAAACTCTGGCGCGCCGGGGCATCGAACGCCGCGGTGATGCCGAGCAGGAGGGCGAACCCGTACACCTCAAGGAGCGTGTCGGTGCCGGAGAGGACCAGCAGCCCGAGCGCGAGCCCGAGCGCGGCCATGACCGCCTGGGTGATCGTGAGCAAGGTGCGCTTCGGCACGCGGTCGGCCACCAGCCCGGTGAGCGGCGAGAGGAACAGCTGCGGGCCGAACTGCAGCGCCGTCGTGACACCCACCGCGAATGCGTCGTGATCGGTGAGGCGGGTCAGGACGATCCAGTCCTGCGTCGTCCGCTGCATCCAGGTGCCGACGTTGGAGACGATCGCGCCCGAGGCCCAGAGGCGGTAGTCGTGGACACGGAGCGACCGGAACATGCCGGCACCCGTGATCCCACTCATCGTCACCAGTATACGCAGCCTGGACTGTGTATCCGGCGGGAACGATCGCGCGTCGGATTCGAAGCCGTCCCACGGGTCGTGATTCGAGTCGGATCGAGCGCGCGGAAGCGACTCGCATCGCAATTCGAAGGCGGATCGACCCCGCGTCGCGTGTCACGAGACGCGGAGGGGGCATCAGGCGGGTGGGCAGTCCCGAGCGCCGGGAGCGCGGATGCAGACGACGGCGTGGCTGCGGAAGCCGTGGTCGAGGCCGAGCGCCGTGAAGCCGACGTCCGTCAGCCGCACCACCGCAGCCGTACCGGGCCGGATCCGCTCGACGAGCACGATCAGCTGATACCGGTTCTCGCTGTGAGCAGGCACGACGAAGCCGTCGACCTGCGGTGCGGCATCGACGGCCGTGCCGAGGCGTCCCCGCACCGGAGGGCTGACGATCCCGATCCCTCCATCCGCCGCCAGATGATCGAGCACGCGCGTCTCGACGATCCGGGCGTTCGAGGCGACCACGGGACGCACCGACCGCAGCACGACCGGGATCGATGAATCGTTGGTCAGCTCCAGCCCGAACCAGGTCCTCGACGTCGCCGAGCTGCTCCACTCGCCCCCGTCCGTGACCTGAAGCGCGCCGGCGCCGACCTGCAGCACGGCGGTCGCGCCGCCGACCAGCAGTACCGCGATCAGCGCGAGCACCGCCATGCCGAAGCGGATCCGAAGGGGGAGCCGGGCGGTCGCCATGGTCGCGAGCATGGTGCACGGGCGACGTGGTTCGCCACCAGAATCGACCCGTGGCTTCCTTCACGGACGACGAGGGCGTCGTCATCGAGACCGTGGAGTGGGCGGTCGAGTCGCCGCGCGCCGTGGTGCAGCTCTCGCACGGCATCGGCGAGCACGCGATGCGGTACGCCGCGTTCGCGGCCGATCTCAACCGCGCGGGCTTCACCGTCGTCGCCGACGACCATCGAGGGCACGGTGCGACCGGGATGCGGCAGTGGGGCGACCCGGGGAAGCTCGGCCGGCTCGGTCCGGGTGGACTCCGCGCGACGATCGCGGCGATCGGCCGGTTCCGGGACCTGACCCGGGAGCGCTTCCCCGACGTGCCGCTCGTGCTCGTCGCCCACAGCTGGGGCTCGCTGATGGCGCAGATGGCACTGAACGCCCGGCCCGACGCCTACGAGGGCATCGTGCTGACCGGGACCGCGTACCGCCTTCCGGGCTTCATGGATGCCGGCGATCTGAACCGGAAGCACCGTTCGCTCGGGACCACCGGCGCCGAATGGCTCAGCCGCGATCCCGCCGTCGCGCAGGCCTGGGTCGCGGATCCGCTGACCTTCCCCGCCCAGACCACGAAGCTGATCGGCCTGCGGGACGCGCTCCGGTTGCTCGGCCGCCCCTCGCGGAACCTGCCCGAAGCCCTCCCGCTGCTGCTGCAGGTCGGCTCCGACGACACCCTCGGGGGAGGCAGGAGCGTCGAGCGCCTCGCCCGCGTCTACCGAGAGCGAGCGGGACTCCGGGACGTGACCGTCCGCATCTACGAGGGCGCTCGCCATGAGGTCTTCAACGAGACGAACCGCGACGAGGTCATCGCCGACCTGGTGGCCTGGATCGACGCGCACGTACTGAAGGAGGCGCCGTGATGGGCAACATGCTTCATGGGGAATACAAGGTGCCCGGCGGCAAGCTGGTCGTCGTCGACCTGGAGGTCGAAGACGGCAGGATCGCCCGGTTCCGCCTTGCCGGCGACTTCTTCCTCGAGCCCGATGAGGCGCTGGAGGCGATCGACCGCGCGGTCACCGGCCTGCCCGCGGAATCCTCCGCTGCCGACATCGCCGGCGCGGTCCGCGCCACGCTTCCCGCCGGGGCGGTCCTGCTCGGCTTCACCCCCGAGTCCGTCGCAACGACCGTGCGGCGTGCGATCGGGAGGGCCGCCGACTGGCGCGACTTCGAGTGGGAGCTGCTGCACCCCGTGGCGGTGCGCCCGGCGATGCACCTCGCCCTCGACCAGGTGCTGCTCGACGAGGTCGGCGACGGACGACGCCCGCCGACGCTGCGCATCTGGGAGTGGGACGAGCCGGCCGTCGTGATCGGCAGCTTCCAGTCTCTGAAGAACGAGGTGGACGCGGACAACGCCGCGAAGTACGGGGTCGACGTCGTGCGGCGGATCACGGGCGGCGGAGCCATGTTCATGGAGGCGGGCAGCGTCGTCACCTACTCGCTCTACGCGCCGGGCGACCTGGTGCTCGGGATGTCGTTCGCCGAGTCGTACGCCTACCTGGACGACTGGGTGCTGCAGGCCCTTCGCTCGCTTGGCATCGACGCGACGTACCAGGGACTGAACGACATCAGCTCGCCGCTCGGGAAGATCGGCGGCGCCGCGCAGAAGCGGCTCGCCCCGCTCCCCGGCACGCGCAGCGGCGCCGTGCTGCACCACGTGACGATGTCGTACGACATGGACGGCGACAAGATGGTCCAGGTGCTGCGGATCGGCCGCGAGAAGATGAGCGACAAGGGCACGGTCTCCGCCGCGAAGCGGGTCGACCCCCTCCGCAAGCAGACCGGCCTACCCCGCGCGGCGATCATCGAGCGCATGGAGGAGACCTTCGTCCGGCTCACCGGCGCGACGCGCACCGACCTGACGCCGGAGGAGCTGGCCGAGGCGGAGGAACTGGTGCGGACGAAATTCTCGACGAGGGAGTGGCTCGAGCGCGTGCCCTGACGCCGTTCAGGAGTCGGCCACGTACCGACGGTGGATCTGCGCAGCGGTGAGCGCGGAGGTGATCGCGGCGTGTGAAGTCCAGGTTTCGGCTTCCTCCGAGTGCGCCGACACCCTCTGTTCATGTCGGGTTCATCCGCGCCACGATGTGGCTGCTCGGGCGCGCACGTGCCGGGCAGGAGGGGCCGCCGTGGCAGTCAGAGACCTGTTCGTCACCAGGAGCATCGCCGATCTGGTGAAGGACACGGCGACCGAGGGCGAGCAGCTCAAGAAGAGCATCGGACCCGTCGCGCTGACCGCCCTGGGCGTCGGCGCGATCATCGGCACCGGGATCTTCGTGGTGATCGGCCAGGGAGCCGGGCTCGCCGGTCCCGGCGTGATCCTCGCCTTCATCCTCGCGGGTGTGACCTGCGCCTTCTCGGCGCTCTCCTACGCCGAGCTCTCCGCAGCGGTGCCCGTGTCGGGCAGCGCGTACACGTTCTCGTACGCGACGCTCGGCGAGCTCGTGGCCTTCATCATCGGCTGGGACCTGATCCTCGAGTACGGGGTCTCGGTCGCGGCCGTCGCCGTGGGATGGGGCGGGAACATCAACGAGTTCCTGAAGTCCGCCTTCGACGTCTCGCTGCCCACGGCGATCTCGCAGTCGCCCTCCGAAGGCGGCGTGTTCAACATCCCCGCGGTCGTCGTCGTGCTCGGGATCACGCTGCTCCTCACCATCGGCACGCGGGAGAGCACCCGCATCAACGCGGTCATGGTCGGCGTGAAGATCGCGATCCTGCTCTTCTTCATCGTCGTCGCGATCACGGCGTTCGATCCCACCCACTTCACGCCGTTCGCACCGAAGGGCGTGCCCGGCATCGCCGCCGCTGCCAGCACGATCTTCTTCGCCTACATCGGCTTCGACGCCGTGACGACGGCCTCGGAGGAGACGAAGAAGCCCGCCCGTGACCTGCCGATCGCGATCATCGGCTCGCTGCTCATCTCCACCGTGCTCTACGTGCTGGTGTCGTTCACAGCGGTCGGCATCGCGAACACCAAGACGCTCGCCGACAGCGACGCCCCGCTCTCCACCGCGCTGCGGGAGGGGGCCGGCATCCCGTGGGCGGGCGCGGTGCTCTCGCTCGGGGCGCTCATCGCGATCACCAGCGTGGTGCTCGTGATCATGTACGGCCAGACGCGCATCTTCTTCGCCATGTGCCGGGACGGCCTGCTGCCGCGGCGGCTCGCCTCCGTCAGCCCCCGCTTCGGGACGCCGGCGAAGATCACCGTCGGCTTCGGGATCCTGATCGCGATCCTCGCGGCGCTGGTGCCCCTGAGCGTCATCGTGGAGCTGACGAACATCGGCACGCTCTTCGCCTTCATCCTCGTGAACATCGGCGTGATCGTGCTGCGGCGCACCCGCCCGGATCTCGAGCGGCCCTTCAAGGTCCCGTTCGTGCCGGTGTTCCCCGCGATCGGCATCATCCTCTGCGGGTATCTCATCGTGCAGCTACCCATCGAGACCAAGCTGCGGTTCGTCGTCTGGCTGATCATCGGGCTCGTCATCTACTTCACGTACTCACGCTCGCACTCGCGCCTCCGGACCGGTGAGAAGACCGATCTGCCCCCGGTGGAGGGCGCGTGAGCGCGCCGGTCGTCGCCGCCTACAAGGGTGCGGCCGGGCCCGACGTCCTGACGTTCGCGACTCGGTTCGCCGCCGCGACGGGGCGCGAGCTCCACGTGGTGACCGTGTACCCGGGAGGCGCGCCCATCGGCCGCGGACGGGTCGACGGCGAGTGGGTCGCCTACAACCGCGAGGAGGCCGACCGCATCCTCGATGAGGCGCGGACTGCGCTCGCGGGCACGGAGGCGACCTTCAGCGCCGTCGCAGCGGAGTCGGCGCCTCGCGGGCTGCACGACGCGCTGGAGGGTGCGGGTGGCGACGCGCTCGCGGTGCTCGGCTCGAACAGCACCGGCGGCGTCCGGCGCACGGCACCCGGCAGCACCGCGAGTCGGCTGCTCTCCGGAGCGCCGGGACCGGTCGTCCTGGTGCCGTGGGACTACGAGGAGTTCGCGCCCGACCACTTCGCGAGGATCTCGATCGCCTACATCGACACGCCCGACGGCCGCGCGGCGCTCGGTGCCGGCCGGTCCATCGGCACGGCGCTGTCCGCCTCCGTCGAGCTGCTCTCCGTGCTGCCGGATACCCTCGTCCGACCCTCCCTCGGCGAGCCGCGGCGGTTCGCGGAGGCGCAGCGCGAGGACTTCACGCAGTCCGTGCAGAGCGCCGCCGCTCCGGGCGAGCACGTCCGCCTGCTGGAAGGACCCGTGGTGGACGCGCTCGCCGACCTGCGCCCGGGCGACACCGACCTGCTCGTCTGCGGATCGCGCGGCTACGGGCCCGCGCGACGGGTGCTGCTCGGCGGGGTGTCCGCGCGGCTGCTCCGGCATGCTCGGATCCCGGTGATGGTGGTGCCGCGGCCGTAGGCGCGTGCCGTGTCGCCGAACAGGCGTCGCGGCCCATGCGTAGGCTCCGCGAGTGCTCCGCGCGACGATCGGCCGCCTCCGCGTGGCCGGGGCGGTCGCCGCCGTGCTCGCGCTGACCGGCTGCTCGACACCGCCGACCGTGCCGACCGTGCCGTCCTCCGGGTCCGCCTCCACCGCGCAGGCGGTGCACACGGCGACCCCGACGGCGACCCCGACGGCGACGGCGACGGTGAGGCCGGCGCCGGCACCGTCGACTCGAACGCCGACCTTCGACCGGTCCGCGCACTCGCTCGACGACCCGACGAGCATCTGGGTCGTCGTCGACAAGCAGCGGCGGCTGAGCCCGAAGACGTACGTCCCCGCCGACCTCGTCACGCCCGTCGTGCCCCACACGAACGTGCCGCAGCTGCGGAAGGTCGCCGCCTCGGCGCTGACCACGATGTTCGCGGCGGCGAAGCGGGACGGGATCACGCTCTACTCGCTGTCCGCCTACCGCTCCTATGCCACCCAGACGTCGATCTTCGACCGGAACCTGCAGCAGCTCGGTCGCGCGACCACGCTCGGGCTGACCGCGAAGCCGGGGTACAGCGAGCACCAGACGGGCCTCGCCGACGACTTGGGCGACGGCACCTCCTGCGATCTCGCGGTCTGCTTCGAGTCCCATCCTGCCGCGAAGTGGCTGGCGACGAACTCGTGGAAGTACGGCTGGATCCTCCGGTACCCCCTCGGCTACACGAGGATCACCGGCATCCAGACAGAGCCGTGGCACTTCCGCTATATCGGCAAGGCGGCTGCGAAGCAGATGCACATCACAGGCGTGAAGACGCTCGAGCAGTTCTTCGGCCTCCCGGCCTCCCCCGACTACTGACCCACTGCCGCACTCGTGCGGCGATTTCCGACTGGTGCGGGTGCGACCGCAGCCGCACCAGTCGGAAATCCCTGCACACCCGGCGAGATCCTCTCCTCCACAAGACACGAAGCCGCGAGCGGCGGCATGCTTCCCGGCGTGAACGGGTGGGATGTCGAACTGATCGTGGCGAGGGACGGCCGTGAGCAGCGTGCTGCTGCGCGGGACACGACCCGCGGCCGCTTCCGGCGTGTCCGAGGAGGCATCTACGTCCTCGCAGACGACGTCGCCGAGTTGCGCACGGAGGACCTCCATCTGGTCGCGATGCGGGCGCTCGCGACGGCCTCCGATCGGCCGATCCTCTTCTCCCACTGGTCCGCGGGCGTCGGCCACGAGCTGGCGATGATCGGCAACCATCTCGGCACGGTGCACATCACGGTGGAGGAGGCGGGGGATCGGTACTTCCGGCAGGTCACCGGTCATGTCTTCTCCGTCCTCGACGAGGAGGTCGTCGAGGTGGGCGGCCTCCTGCTCACGACGATGGGACGGACCGTCGTCGACATCGCCGGCGCCAGCACGTTCGAGGAGGGCGTGGTCGTGGCGGACGCAGCGCTCGCTTCCGGTCTCTCTCAGGGGATGCTCGAGCAGGCGATCGAGCTCGCAGGTCCCCGCCGCTCGTGGCGGCGGATCGCGGAGGTCGCGCAGTTCGCGGACGGCGACTCGGGATCGGCCGGCGAATCGGTCTCACGCGTGACGATGCGCGATCTGGGACTGCGTCCCGTGCTGCAGCACAAGCTCTTCGACAGGGCCGGTCTCATCGGGAAGGCCGACTTCTGGTTCCCCGACGAGGAGGTCGCGGCGGAGTTCGACGGCCTCGTGAAGTTCCTCGATCCGAGGTTCGCGGCGAAGGGCGGGGGACGGAAGGCCTACGACGAGAAGGTGCGCGAGGACCGCGGCCGTCGAGTCACGAAGGGATGGGCGCGGTGGGGATGGGTGGAGGGGCGCAGCGCTCGCCTCCTCGGGCCGATCCTTCGTGCGGCCGGTGTCCGCATCCCGCGTCTCGTGCGGTGATTTCCGACTGGTGCTGGTGCGACCGCACCCGCACCAGTCGGAAATGGCCGCACCAGCGTCCGGCGCCGCGTTCGGCTGACGGCCGTGGCACGCTCGTGACCGTGCAGTCGTCCTCCCGCTTCCCGAAGGCGGTCTACGGCGTAGGAACGGAGCCCGACCCGCGGTTCACGCTCGCGAACGAGCGCACGTTCCTCGCGTGGATCCGCACCGCTCTCGCGCTCATCGCTGGCGGCGTCGCGATCGACGCGGTCGCCCTGCCGCTCCCGACCTGGGTACGCATGGCCACGTCGATCGTGCTGCTGGTGCTCGGGCTGGCCGTGCCGGTGCTCGCCTACTCGAACTGGGCCGTCAGCGAGCGCGCCATGCGCCTCGGAAAGCCCCTGCCCGGCTCGATCATCACCCTGCCGCTCGCCATCGGCGTGCTCCTCGTGGCGGCACTCGTGGTACTCGGGGTTCTGCTCCGGTGACCGCGGCGCGAGACCCGGGGCTGCAGCCCGAGCGCACGCAGCTCGCCTGGCGGCGCACCCTCCTCGCGCTCGCCGTCGGCGCGCTGATCTCGATGCGGGTGCTTCCCGACGTGCTCGGCGGGTGGTCGATCACGTTCGGCCTCGGCGGTGTCGCCGTCGCCGGACTGCTCTGGGTGCTGGCGCAGCGCCGTCACAGCGCGGTCGAGGCCGTCTTCCGCGATCTCCGTCCGACATCGGCGATGCCGGGAGGCGCGCTGCTGCTGGCACTGGCGTGCTTCACGGGAGCCGGCGCCGCTCTCGGTCTCCTGTACGCCCTGCTCTACCAGCGCTAAAGCGGCGATTTCCGACTGGTGCGGTTCGGGTCGCACCCGCACCAGTCGGAAACGACCGCATCAGCCGCCGAGGGCCTCGTCGACGATGCGCTTCGCCTCCGCCTGGACCACTTTCAGGTCCTCCGGGCCCTTGAAGGACTCGGCGTAGATCTTGTACACGTCCTCGGTGCCGGAGGGGCGGGCCGCGAACCACGCGGACTCGGAGGCGACCTTCACCCCGCCGATCGCGGCGCCGTTGCCCGGCGCCTTCGAGAGCTTCGCCGTGATCGGCTCGCCCGCGAGCTCGGTGGCCGAGATCGCGTCGCCGTCGAGCTTGCCGAGCACCGCCTTCTGCGCCTTCGAGGCCGGGGCGTCGACTCGCGCGTAGGCGGGGTCGCCGAAGAGGTCGGTCAGCTCGCGGTACAGCTCGCTCGGGGACTTCCCGGTCACCGCACGGATCTCGGCGGCCAGCAGCGCCAGCAGGATCCCGTCCTTGTCGGTCGTCCACGCGGTGCCGTCGAACTTCAGGAAGCTGGCGCCCGCGCTCTCCTCGCCGCCGAACGCGACCGAGCCGTCGATCAGGCCGGGTACGAACCACTTGAACCCGACCGGCACCTCGACCAGCTCGCGGCCGATCGACTCGGCGACGCGGTCGATCATCGAGGACGAGACGAGCGTCTTGCCGACCTTCGCCGTGGCGGGCCAGTCCGGTCGGTGCGTGTACAGGTACTGGATCGCGACGGCCAGGTAGTGGTTCGGGTTCATCAGCCCGGCATCGGGCGTGACGATGCCGTGCCGGTCCGAGTCCGCGTCGTTCCCCGTGAGGATGTCGTAGTCGCCGGCGCGCGTGACGACCGAGGCCATCGCGGAGGGGGAGGAGGGATCCATGCGGATCTTCCCGTCCCAGTCGAGCGTCATGAACCCCCACTGCGGGTCGACGACCGGGTTGACGACCGTCAGGTCGAGGTCGTAGGTGTCGGCGATCGCCTGCCAGTAGCTGACGGACGCGCCGCCGAGCGGGTCCGCGCCGATCCTGATCCCGGACCGCTTGATCGCCTCGATGTCGATGATCGACGCGAGGTCGTCGACGTAGTGCGTGCGGAAGTCGTAGGTCTCGACCGCGGACGGCTCCGCCCGCCGCACCTCGGCCAGGCCGCCGGCGATGATCTCGTTCGCGCGGTCCGCGATCCAGTTCGTCGCGTCCGAGTCCGCGGGGCCGCCGTGCGGGGGGTTGTACTTGAATCCGCCGTCCGAGGGAGGGTTGTGGCTCGGGGTCACGACGATGCCGTCGGCCTGATCGTCGGCAGCCGCGGTGCGGTTGTAGCGGATGATCGCGTGGCTGACGGCGGGCGTCGGGGTGAAGCCGTCGAACTCGTCGACGAGCACCCGCACGCCGTTGCCGACCAGCACCTCCAGCGCCGTCGTCTGCGCCGGCGCCGACAGCGCGTGCGTGTCGGCGCCGATGAACAGCGGCCCGGTCGTGCCCTGCGCGGTGCGGTACTCGACGATCGCCTGGGTGATCGCGGCGATGTGATCGTCGTTGAACGCGGTGTCGAACGAGCTGCCGCGATGCCCGGAGGTGCCGAACACCACCTTCTGCTCCGGATCCGTCGCATCGGGGTGCCCGGACCAGTAGGCCGCGACCAGCTGCTCGACGTCGATCAGATCGGACGACTGCGCCGGCGTCCCTGCTCGTGAGGTCATGCCCACATCCTGGCCCACCCGCCTGACTCTCCGTTTTGTAGGCAGAACCTGCCTACAAAACGGAGGGTCAGCCGGCGGCGACGCGGACGACCGGGGTGCGCGGCGACCAGGGGAGCGTGCCGAGGAGGCGGACCCCATCCGGATCCCCGGACCCGTCGCCGGGGGCGCTCGAGATGAGGAGGAAGCGGCCCGCGTCATCGGTGAGCAGCTCGGAGAACGCGGCACCTCCGCGTGCGAGCAGCGGCAGCGCGTCCGCAGCCCGGGCGCCGACGCGGACCGAGCGGAGCGTCGGATCGGAGCCGTCCCGCTGCGGTGCGAACTCGCCAGGCGCGCCGAGGACCAGGAACCGGGTGATCGAGCCCGAGAGGTCGTCGACCTCCCGCTCGATCACGCGCAGCTCGCCGGTGGCGAGGTCCGCCCCGCCCAGCGCGACGGCGGGTACCTCCGAGGCGAGCGCCGCCTCGAGCGCACCGGCGGTCGAGTCGGCCTGCACGGGCCGCAGGCCCCATCGTGCGATGAACCGGGTGCACTGCGCGAGGCCCTGCGGATGGCTGAACACGGGGGCGCCGCGGAACGACTCGAGCGATCCGGACGTGGCCGTGTAGGCGTCGAACCGGACCGCGACGTCGACCACGCCGCTCGCGTCGATCGGCTCCGGGTGGGTCAGCAGCGCGTCGACGGCACGCCACACGAGCCCGGAAGCCGAGCTCGAGATCGGCAGCACGGCGATCGTGCCGGGGCCGATGGAGGCGAGTACCTCGGGGAAGGTGCCATGCGCGAGCAGGGTGCCCGCCTGCAGACCGATGCTCGTGGCGCACTGCAGCGCAGCCGCCTCCGAGAACGTGCCGGCCGGCCCGAGGTACGCCACGTCGAACACGTCGCTCGCCACGGTGCGGGCGACGCCGACCGGCCAGGCGTACGCGGCCTCGACCTCGCGGCGGACGGCTTCGATGGTCGCCTCCACGTCGCGGTCCGCGCGGATGCCGAGATGCACGACCACCGACCGCTGCCCGGTGCGCACCACCTCGTCGACCAGCCGCACGTCGCGCAGCCCGTCGAACTGCGCGACGACGCGCGCGACCCCGCTGCCGGCGACGGACTCGGGGACGAGGAAGCGGACGTCCCGGCCGAGGAACGCGAGCTGCTCGTCGAGCACCGCCGCCAGGTCCGCCTCCGCCAGCAGCTCGATGTGGCCGAGACCGAACGACTGCGTCCGCACCGTCATCGACACGCCGAGCCGCTGCGCGTTGTCGAGGCCGGGCCCGTCGAGCAGCGCCCCTCGCCCGGCGCGCCCGACGAGCAGCACGGCGAGCTCGACCCGGGTCGGGCTGACGTCGACGATCCGCCCGACCCGCACCGGCCCGGTCCCGCCGATCCGGCGCAGCCCGACGATCCGGCCGTCGCGCCGACGCCGCGAGATGTCGCGCCTGCGCGCCTGCGCCGCCTGGATGCCGGCGGTGGCGGACGCCTGCAGCTCCTCGAACAGCGCGCCCGTGATGCGATCGCGCACGCGCACGACGGACGCCTCGAAGTCCTCGTCGTCGAGCTGCCGGAGGGAGGCGGCGAGCAGCGCGCCGGCGGCCCGGCCGCTCGCCGCCTGCACGGACGCGACCTGCGCCTGCTGCCGCGGGTCGAGGGCGCGGGCCGTCAAGCCGAACAGGCTGTCGAACAGGGGTGTGCGGAGCGCCCACAGCGCGTCGAGACCGACGTCGCTGCGCGTCACCGCGTCCGCGAACGCCACGAGCGCCCGATGCGTGGTGGCCTGCACGCTCGCCATCGCGGCGTCGTGCTCCTCCGCCGTCCCCGTGCGGAGCACGCCGCCGCTGCCGGTCACGACGTCGTCCAGCCATGCGGGGACGGTCGCACCCTCGCCGACGACACCCTCGCCCACGACGGACACGCTCTGCCCGTCGACGGCGGTCAGGTTCGGGTCGAACAGGAGGTGGATGCCCCAGAGCGCGGCGTCCCGCACCAGGGGGCGCGCGGCGTCGAGCGTCTCGCCCATCGTGCTGGTGACCAGCACGACGTCGGTGTCGGGGCCGATGCGCCCCGCGAGCGACCGCAGCACGTCGGGCATGGCGGCCACCGGGACGGCGACCACGACCGTCGCGGCGACGCCGGGCGCGATCACCGACCCGTCGACGACGCGGGTGAGCCGGCCGTCGTCGCCCAGCACGGCCACGTGCGTGGTGCCGTCGTCGCGGCCGCGGAGGGCGCCGGCTGCGGCTGCCGTGTCGACCAGCACCGCGGCGCGGGCGCCGTCGGCGAGTCGGTCGGCGAACCAGCGCCCGGGCCCGAGCGCGGCGCCGACCACGACGAGCAGGCCATCGCCCCCCTCCACGTCCGCCATGGAGCAAGGATGCCAGTGCGGGCGGGACCTCGCCGTCGGTCAGTCGAGCGACCAGTAGAAGGCGGTGCCGCCCGGATGGTCCTTCGTGATCGCCTCGTCGACGTCGCGGTAGTCGGAGTCGGTCGTGTGCCCCGCGAAGCTGATCCTGATCCGATCGCCGTCCGTAGTGATCCGGGTGACGACACCCGTGTGGTCGCGATCGCCCGAGCCGTCCCAATCGAACTGCACGATGTCGCCGAGCCGCACCTTCGCCCGCTCGTCGTCGGTCAGCGCCGTCCCGAGTTCGGGGTGGGCGGTCATGAAGTCGCGGAACAGGGTCGAGCTGATCCAGGCGCCGCCCGACTGCGCGACCTGCTCCGCATGCGTCCACGACCCCTGCTGCGACCAGCCGCGGGCGAGCAGGGACTGGCTCGCGAAGTCGACGCAGTCGGTCGAGCCGAGGCGCTGGTAGGCGGGGTTGTAGTCGCGCCAATACCGCAGCAGGTACTGCAGCTGGCGGTCGACCCCATCGACGGCGGCGTAGGGGATGGGCGTCGTGGTCACGGCGCTCGACCCGTGAAGGAGGGCTGCGGGCGTGGCACCGCTCGCGAAGTCGACGCTCGCCGGTGCGACGAACACGACCCGTCCGGCGCTCGCGGAGGTCACGTCGACCGATGTCCCGCCGACGCGGACGGTCGTGATGGCGCCCAGCCCCGATCCCTGCACCTCCACCACGGTCCCGCCCCGCACGGAGACGGCCTCCGGCGAGACGACCCTGGCGGTGGGACCGGTGGCCGCGGCGGCGACCGGGGCGCCGGTACCGCTCGCACGGGTGCTGCACCCGGCGAGCCCGCCACCGACGACGACCACGCCCAGCGCGACGAGCAGCTGTCTCCGCGTTCCCCCGACCACGGGCTGCGACGGTAGGCGGCGTCGACGCGTCCGCCGGGCGTGTTCGATCGCGCGTCGGCGATCCGCACGCGATCCTCAGGCGGCCTGGGCCGCCTTCGCCTCATCGGAGGCGGGCAGCACGTCGGCCTCCGACGCCGGGATGCGCACGGCCAGACCCCGCGGCCGGATGCGAGCGCGCACGGCCACCACCTCGCCCATCGAGTCGCCGTCGAGCTGGAACTGCTGCGGCTCCTCGGTGCGCAGCACGATCTCCTTGCCCTTCAGGTACCGCAGCGTGCGCACCTCCTTGGTGCGGGAGAGGATCTTGCGCCCGACCTCGGTGCGGCGCATGACGCCGTTCTCCCACAGCACCTTCCACAGGATCTGGAACCAGCCGAGGAGCCCGTCCGGCCGCAGCGCGACGATGTCGAAGACGCCGTCGTCGACGGCGGCCTCCGGCAGCAGCAGGATGTTCCCCGTCAGCAGGCCGCAGTTGCCGATCAGCACCGAGTTCACGCGGATCGAGCGCGCCTGGTGGTCGTCGAGCTGGAACCGGAGGCGCACCGTGTTCTCACCGCGCAGTGCGGCGACGATCCCGCCGACGTAGGCGAGCCAGCCGACCCGCTTCTTCAGCTCTGGGTCGGTGTTCGCGATCATGGCCGCGTCGATGCCCAGGCCGGCCATCACCACGAACGAGTGCCGGTCGCGGCTGCCGTCCGCGCGCTCCAGCTCGACCGTGCCGAGGTCGATGGCGCGGTCGACACCGGTGAACGCGGTGCGCACGGACTCCTCCAGCCGGTTCAGCGACAGGCGCAGGTTCCTGGCCAGCAGATTGCCGGTGCCGGAGGGGAGGAGTCCGATCGGGACGTCGCTGCCGCCGAGACCCTCCGCGACGGATCGGATCGTGCCGTCACCGCCCGCGGCCATCACCACGGATGCGCCCTCCGCGACTGCGCGGTCCGCCTGCCCGGTGCCGGGGTCCTGGACGCTCGTCTCGTACCAGCGCGTCGGGGCCCAGCCGGCTTCCGCCTCCGCCTTCTCGACGAACGCACGCAGCTTCGCCTCGTCGACCTTCACGGGGTTGTACACGACGGCGGCGAACGGAGTGGGTGTGCCGTCCGCATCGCTCATGCCCCCACCGTACTGAGCATCACCGGTGCATCCGCTGGATGTGACTTGGGAACGACGGCGAGGGTCTGCGCGCTTAGGCTGGCCTCGTGATCGATCCGCAGCTGCTTCGCGCGGCTCCGGAGGTCGTCGAGGAATCGCAGCGCGCTCGCCGTGCGGACGTCGCTCTCGTGGCCGTCGCCGTCGCCGCCGACGCGGCCCGCAGGGACGCCATCGCCGAGTTCGAGGGCCTCCGGGCCGAGCAGAACGCCTTCGGGAAGCGCGTCGCCGTCGCCGCCAAGCAGGACAAGCCCGCTCTGCTCGCGCAGGTGAAGGAGCTGTCCGTCGCGGTCAGGGCTGCGTCCGAGCGCTCGAGCGAGGCGGAGGCGATCGCCGAGGAAGCGCTCGCCGCGATCCCGAACGTGGTGCTGGCGGGGGTGCCGGAGGGCGGCGAGAACGACTACGTCGTGCTCCGCGAGGTCGGCCCGATCCCGTCCTTCGACTTCGATCCGCGCGACCACCTCGAGCTGGGCGAGCTGCTCGGCGCCATCGACATGGTGCGGGGCGCCAAGGTCTCGGGAGCGCGCTTCTCCTACCTCCGCGGCGTCGGCGCGCGGCTCGAGCTGGCGCTGATGAACCTCGCGCTCGACCGCGCGCTCGCGGCCGACTTCGTGCCGCTCATCACCCCGACGCTCGTCAAACCCGAGATCATGCGCGGCACCGGCTTCCTCGACACGCACGCCGACGCCGTCTACAAGATCGAGGGGGAGGACCTCTACCTCACCGGCACGAGCGAGGTCGCGCTCGCCGGGTACCACGCCGACGAGATCATCGACCTGGCCGGTGGTCCCCTGCGGTACGCCGGCTGGTCCACCTGCTACCGCCTCGAGGCGGGGAGTGCGGGCCGGGACACCCGCGGCATCATCCGCACGCACCAGTTCGACAAGCTCGAGATGTTCTCGTACGTCGACCCCGCCGACGCCGAGCAGGAGCACGCCCGGCTGCTCGCCATGCAGGAGCGCATGATGACCGACCTCGGGCTCGCGTACCGCGTGATCGACACCGCCGCGGGCGACCTCGGCTCCTCCGCGGCCCGCAAGTTCGATGTGGAGGCGTGGATCCCGACGCAGGGGACCTACCGCGAGCTCACCTCCACCTCCAACTGCACGACGTACCAGGCCCGCCGGCTCGCGATCCGGCATCGAACGGAGAGCGGCCGCACCGCGCCCGTCGCGACGCTGAACGGCACGCTCGCCACCACGCGCTGGATCGCGGCGATCCTCGAGACGCATCAGCGCGCCGACGGCTCGGTCGTCGTGCCCGAGGTGCTGCGCCCCTTCATCGGCGGCCTGTCCGTGCTGGAGCCGGCGACGTGACGCTCGGGCGGGGCGGCTGGCTCGCGGCTCTCGACATCGACGGCACGGTGCTGCACGAGGACGGATTCCTGTCGCCGGCAGTGCTCGGAGCGGTCCGAAGCGCCGATGCGCGCGGCCACGAGGTGATGCTGGCGACCGGCCGCGCGGCCGCCTCCACCACGCCGGTGCTGGCCGATCTGGGGGTCGCGCCGCGGTTCCTCGTCTGCTCGAACGGCGCGGTGACGCTCGAGCGCGACGCCGACGGCGAGTACCGGCGCGCTCGGATCGAGACGTTCGACCCGACCGAGGTGCTGACGACGATCTCGACCGCGCTGTCCGACGCGCACTACGCCGTGGAGGACGCGGAGGGGAACTTCCGCCACACCGCGAGCTTCCCGGAGGCCGCCGTGAGCCCCGGCAGCGAAGAGGTCGAGTTCGCGGGACTGCTCGACATCCGCGCGACGCGCGTCGTCGTCATCTCCCCGAACCACGCCACGGAGGAGTTCCTCGGCGTCGTCGAGCAGATGGGCCTGCAGCAGGTCAGCTATGCGATCGGCTGGACCGCGTGGCTCGACATCGCGCCCGACGGCGTGAACAAGGCGACCGCGATGGAGTGGGTGCGAGCCGAGCTGGGCGTGCCGATCGAGCGCACCATCGCGATCGGCGACGGCCGCAACGACATCGACATGCTCGGCTGGGCCGGCCGAGGCGTCGCGATGGGCCAGGCGCCCGGCGACGTCATCGCGGCAGCG
>NZ_CAXTHO010000063.1:0-16459 GCF_964244015.1 uncultured Amnibacterium sp.
ATCCAGGAGATGATCTACCGGGTCGCGGCCGACCACGGCGGCGTCTCCGTGTTCGCGGGCGTCGGCGAGCGGACCCGCGAGGGCAACGACCTCATCGGCGAGATGGAAGAGGCGGGCGTCTTCGACAAGACCGCTCTCGTCTTCGGCCAGATGGACGAGCCGCCCGGGACGCGTCTCCGCGTCGCGCTGTCCGCGCTGACGATGGCGGAGTACTTCCGCGATGTGCAGAACCAGGACGTGCTGCTCTTCATCGACAACATCTTCCGGTTCACCCAGGCGGGTTCCGAGGTGTCGACGCTGCTCGGCCGCATGCCGTCCGCGGTGGGCTACCAGCCGAACCTCGCCGACGAGATGGGCGTGCTGCAGGAGCGCATCACCTCCACGCGCGGCAACTCGATCACGTCGCTGCAGGCGATCTACGTGCCGGCCGACGACTACACCGACCCGGCGCCGGCGACGACGTTCGCGCACCTCGACGCGACGACCGAGCTCTCGCGCGAGATCGCGTCCCGCGGCCTCTACCCGGCCGTCGACCCGCTGACCTCGACCAGCCGGATCCTCGACCCGAGGTACCTGGGCGACGACCACTACCGCGTCGCGACGACGGTCAAGCAGATCCTCCAGAAGAACAAGGAGCTGCAGGAGATCATCGCGATCCTCGGTGTCGACGAGCTGTCGGAGGAGGACAAGATCACGGTGTCGCGTGCGCGCCGGATCCAGCAGTTCCTCTCGCAGAACACCTACATGGCGAAGAAGTTCACCGGCGTCGAGGGCTCGACCGTCCCGCTGAAGGACACCGTCGAGTCGTTCGACGCGATCGCCAAGGGCGAGTTCGACGACGTGCCCGAGCAGGCGTTCTTCAACGTCGGCTCGATCAGCGACGTGCAGGAGAAGGCCGCGCAGATCGCCAAGGAGAACGGCTGATCATGGCCGAACTCACGGTGACCGTCGTCTCGGCGGACGAGCAGGTGTGGTCCGGCCAGGCCACCATGGTCGTCGCGCGGACGAAGGAGGGGGAGATCGGCATCCTGGCCGGTCACCAGCCCCTCCTCGGCATCCTGGCCGCCGGCGAGGTGCGGATCACGGCGTCCGACGGCGGCCGCATCGTCGCGAACGCCGACGACGGCTTCATCTCGGTGGAGAACAACACGGTCACGATCGCGGCCCGCGCGGCCGCCCTGGCCTGACCCCGCTTCGCACTTTTCATCTTTACGGAGTTTTGGCTGCGCCAAAACTCCGTAAAGATGAAAAGTGATCGTGCTGCTGCCTCCTTCCGAGACGAAGGCCGAGGGAGGCGACGGTGTGCTCGATCACGCTGCACTCGGGTTCCCGTCGTTGCGCGGGAAGCGACGCGCTGCGGCGGCGGCGCTGAAGCGCGTACCGCTGAGGGAGGCGCCGGCGGTCCTGAAGCTCGGAGCGCGGAACAGCCACGAGGCGCGCTGGAACCGTGAGCTCAACTCCGGACCGGTGCTGCCCGCGATCGAGCGGTACATCGGCGTGCTCTACGACGGGCTGGACGCGGCGTCGATCGAGCCGGAGGCGCGTGCCTGGATCGACGAGCACGTCGTCATCGCCTCGGCGCTGTTCGGGCTCCTCCGCGCATCGGACCGCATCCCGCTCTACCGGCTCTCCGGTTCCACGACGCTGCCCGGCCTGTCGCTGAAGGCGCACTGGCGGGGCGGGGTCGCGCAGGCGATCGCGGCGACGGGGGAGTGGGTGCTCGACGCGCGGTCGGAGGCGTACGTCGCGCTCGGAGCGGCGCCGGCCGGCAGCGCGTTCCTCCACGTCGAGACGGCGGAGGGTCGTGCACTGAACCACTTCAACAAGCACGCGAAGGGCGTCCTGGTTCGTGCGCTCGCGGAATCACGAGCGGACGCGGACAGCCGCGCCGACCTGCTGCACTGGGCGGCGGCGCACCGCGTCGCCCTGGAACCCCGCGGCGATGCGGACCTGGTCCTCCGCGTCTGAGCACTGCACCTTCACAATGGGGCCATGGCTGCTGACGACATCGTCTCGACCATCGCTCGGGCGCTCGAGCTCGCGCCGATCGTCGACGGGCACAACGACTGGCCCTGGGAGCGACGGCTGGGCCACGAGTCCTCCGTCGAGGGCCTCGAGGGGCCGCTCCCCGGGCACACCGACATCGTGCGGCTGCGGCGCGGGTACGTCGGCGCGCAGCTCTGGAGCGTGTTCGTCGAGGACGAGGGTCGAGGCACCGACGCCGTCGCCGAGACGCTCGAGCAGATCGACCTCGTGCACCGCATGGTCGAGGCCTACCCGGACGACCTCGTCCTCGCGCGTTCCGCGGCGGACGTGGAGGCGGCGCGCGCGTCCGGCCGCATCGCCTCCCTCCTCGGTGCGGAGGGGGCGCACAGCATCGCGGACTCGCCCGCGGTGCTGCGGATGCTCGCGGCTCTGGGCGTCCGGTACCTGACGCTCACCCATAACCGGAACAGCGCCTGGGCCGACTCGGCGACCGACGAGCCGGTGCACGGCGGCCTCACCGAGCGGGGGCGCGGCTACATCCGCGAGCTGAACCGGCTCGGGATGCTCGTCGACCTCTCCCACGTCGCGCCGACCACGATGCACGCGGCGCTCGACGTCACGACGGCGCCGGTGATCTTCAGCCACAGCTCGTGCCGGGCGCTGAACGATCACCCCCGTAATGTGCCGGACGACGTGCTGACCCGGCTGGACGGCAACGGCGGCGTGATCATGCTCACGTTCGTGCCCCAGTTCCTCCACGCCGCGTACATGGAGTGGGACCGGGCGGGGAGGCCGGGCGCGGCGCCCGAGGTGCCGCTGTCCGTGCTCGCCGATCATGTCGAGCACGCCCGTGCGGTCGCCGGGGTGCGGCACATCGGCCTCGGCGGCGACTTCGACGGCGTCGATGCGCTGCCGGAGGGGATCACCGGCGTGGACGGGTACCCGCTCCTGCTCGACGAGCTCGCCCGGCGCGGCTGGACCGCTGCCGACCTCGCGGGGCTCGCCGGCGCGAACGTGCTCAGGGTCCTCCGGGCGACGGACGACGCGTTCGCCGGGCACCGCCCGCCGACGGCGTTCGTCCGATGACGTAACGGATCGGTTGCGATCGGCGTCATGAACCGACCAGGAAACGATCTGGAAACGCCGACGTCCTAGCGTCGGACCGGCGTCCGTGCGCCCGGGAGACCGGGGCGCCGGCGCATCGGGAACCGAGGAGACGAATGAACCACCTGCCAGCGCGCCTCGTGGCGCTGACCGCATCCGCCGCGGCGCTGACCCTGATCGTGAGCGGCTGCTCGTCGGGCACCGGAGGCGGTACGCCGACCTCGAGCAACAAGACCCTGGTCGTCGACAACACCTTCGACCTGAAGACGGCCGACCCGGCCCGCGCCTTCGAGCTCACGGGTTCCATCGTGGACAAGGCGATCTACCAGACCGCGCTGACGTTCGAGGGCAGCGACGTCACGAAGCCGGTTCCGCAGCTGACGACCTACACGATGTCATCCGACAACACGACGATCACGCTGACGCTGACCGGCACGCACACCTTCTCCAGCGGCAACCCGGTCACGATCGACGACATCGTCTGGTCCTACAAGCGCGTCCAGGGCATCGCGGGCAACCCGTCGTTCCTGCTCTCGAACCTGTCCACCGGCAAGCCCTTCGCGATCGCGAAGACGTCGGACACGACGATGACGATCACCGACACCGCGCCCAACCCCGCCCTGCCCTACATCCTCCCGAACCCGTCCCTCGGCGTCCTCGACTCGAAGACGCTCGAGAAGAACGGCGGCACGACCGACAAGAACGACGCGGCGGAGAAGTACCTGAACGAGACGTCGGCCGGATCCGGCCCGTACGCGCTGTCGTCGTACAACGCGACGAGCAAGGTCGTCTTCAAGCTGAACCCAAAGTACTCGGGGACCAAGCCGGCCTACAGCCGCGTCGTGCTGCAGAACGTGACCGGGTCGTCGCAGAAGACCGACGTGCAGGGCAACCAGGCGCAGGTCGCGCTGAACCTGAACTCGCAGCAGGTGAACGGGCTCGCATCCGGCTCGATCAAGGTCGCCAAGACCACCTCCGCCGACGTCGGCTACCTGTGGCTGAACCAGGACCCGGGCATCTCCGGTGGGGTCACCGACCAGCCCGACTTCGTGAAGGCCGTCCGTCACGCGATCGACTACACGGCGATCCAGACGATCGCCGGCACCGGGTCCACGCAGCCCGGTGGCATGGTGCCGTCGCAGTTCCTGGGGTCGCTCGCGTCGGACGACACCAACTCGACCGATCTCGCCGCGGCGAAGACGGACCTGTCGGCCGCGAAGTACAACGGGCAGTCGATCACGCTGTCCTACCCGACCGACGCGACGCTCGACGGCGTCTCGTTCGCCGACATGGCGCAGTCCGTGCAGTCGAACCTCCAGGCCGCCGGTATCAAGGTGAAGCTGAACGGGCTGCCGATCGCGACGCTGCTCGACTCGTACCGTGCGGGCAAGCTCCAGGCCGGCCTCATGTACTGGGGCCCGGACTTCCCGGACCCCTCCGACTACCTGACGTTCAGCCCCGGTGAGGGCCTCGGCCTGCGCGCCGGCTGGAGCGCCTCCATGTCGCCCGAGGTGACGACGGCGAAGGAGGCGGCCATCGCCGCCGAGGGCGACGCGCGGGCAGCGGCGTACCAGGCGTGGCAGAAGGCCGCGAATGCGGACGGCGCGTTCGTTCCGCTCGTGCAGGCGGCGAAGTACGCCGTCACGAACGGCGTCACCGGTGTCATCCCGAACGCGATCTGGACGGTTGACCTCGCCAGGGTCAAGTAGCGCACTCGACGAGCGCGCGGAGACCGCCGCCCGGGCCGCACGGTCCGGGCGGCGGTTGCCGCCGCTCGTGCGCTACATCGCGATCCGGCTCGGGCTCTCCGTCGTCCTGATCGTCGGGGTCACGATCATCACGTTCGTGCTCACCAACCTCGTCCCCGGCGACCCGATCACCGCCGCGCTGGGGGAGCGGGCTGCGGGCGACCCGAAGATCGTCGCCGCGTTCCGCGCGGCGCAGGGGCTCGACCAGCCGCTCGTCGTGCAGTACTTCGTCTACCTCGGCAACCTGCTGCACGGCGACCTCGGCACCTCCATCGGGACGAGGAACGCCGTCACGCAGGACCTCGCGTACGCGTTCCCGGCGACCGCGGAGCTCGCGATCTTCGCGATCGTCGTCGCGGTCGTCGTCGGCCTCGTGCTCGCGCTGATCGCGGCGCTGCGCCGGAATCGGTTCTCGGACCAGCTGATCCGCGCGGTCAGCGTCGTCGGCATCTCGGTGCCGACCTTCTGGCTCGCGGTCGCCGCCTACTTCCTGTTCTTCTTCGTGCTGCACTGGGCCCCCGGGTCCGGGCGGCTCAGCCCCGTCTACGACGCGCCGCCGCGCGTGACCGGCTTCTTCACGATCGACGCGCTGCTCGCCGGGCAGCCGGACGTGTTCGCCGATGCGCTGTCGCATCTCGTGCTGCCAGGACTCGTGCTCGCGGTGTACACGCTCGGGCTGCTCGTCCGGTTCGCCCGGTCCTCGATCCTCGACGTGCTGAACCAGGACTACGTGCGCGCGGCCAGGGCGAAGGGGCTGCCCGCACACCGGGTCGTGCTCGCCTACCTGCTCCGGGGTGCGCTGCTGCCGATCCTCACCATCGTCGGCCTCGCCTTCGGATCGCTGCTGTCGGGAGCGGTCCTGACCGAGCAGGTGTTCGCGTGGGGCGGGATCGGCCAGTACGCCTACCGCGCCTCCACCTCCCTCGACCTGCCGTCGATCATGGGCGTCGGGCTGATCGTCGGTCTCGTCTACATCAGCGTGAACTTCGTGATCGACGTGATCTACGGGTTCGTCGACCCGCGGGTGCGTGTCGGGTGACCGCGATCCAGGTGCCGCGCCGGCGTGCGCTGCGCATCCCCGCCGCCTGGAGGAGGCCCGCCGCGCTCGGCGGAGCGGTCATCCTGCTCGCCTGGGTCGTCATCGCCCTCCTCGATCCGCTGCTCCCTCTGCCCGACCCGCTGCGGCAGAGCGTCGCCGACGCGTTCCGCGCACCCTCCGCCGCGCACCCGTTCGGGACCGACGCGCTGGGCCGCGACGTGCTGTCCCGCACTCTCTGGGGCGTCCGCGCCTCCCTGCCGCTCGCGGTCGCGCTCGTGGCCGGATCGCTCGTCATCGGGTCGGTGCTCGGGGCGATCGCCGGGTACCTCGGCGGCGTGGTCGACGAGGTCATCATGCGCATCGGCGACCTGGTGTTCGCGTTCCCGACGATCATCCTCGCGATGGTCGTGGCCGCGGCGCTCGGGCCGAGCCTCGCGAACGCGGTCCTGGCGCTGCTCGTCGTGTCGTGGCCGAACTACGCCCGCGTGATGCGGGCGCTCGTGCTCGGAGCCCGCGGCCAGGAGTACGTCATCGCCGGACGCCTGCTCGGCGCCGGCCCGTTCACGTCCCTGCGCCGCGACGTGCTGCCGAACGTCTCGGCGCCGATGCTGGTGCTCGCGATGCT
Source organism: uncultured Amnibacterium sp. (assembly GCF_964244015.1). Taxonomy (NCBI): domain Bacteria; kingdom Bacillati; phylum Actinomycetota; class Actinomycetes; order Micrococcales; family Microbacteriaceae; genus Amnibacterium; species uncultured Amnibacterium sp. The sequence continues at coordinate 6,503 of NZ_CAXTHO010000063.1, forward strand.
GGACTTCGGCAACCAGATCCTGCTGCTCGCCGGCTTGTCGTTCCTCGGGCTGGGTGCGACCCCGCCGACGCCGGAGTGGGGCTCGATGGTGGCGGACGGCGTCACGCAGTTCTCGAGCTGGTGGCTCGCCACGTTCCCCGGGCTCGCGATCTTCTCCGTCGTCGTGGCGTTCAACCTGATCGGCGATTCGTTGCGCGACGCGCTCGATCCGCGCACCGCGGGCGCCGTGCAGGGGTCGTCCATATGACCGGCCTCGAGATCCGCGGGCTCGCACTCGATCTGGGTGGCCGTCGCATCCTCGACGGCGTCGATGTGGCGGTGCCCGCAGGTCAGGTGACCGGCCTCGCCGGGGAGTCGGGATCCGGCAAGACCATGACGGGGCTCGCCGTGATCGGCCTCGCGCCGGCCGGGTCGGCGGTGACCGGCACGATCAGCTACGACGACGGCGAAGTGCAGGTCCCGGACCTGCTCGCGCTGCGGCCCGGCGCGATGAACCGGCTCCGCGGGCGGCGGATCGCGATGGTGTTCCAGGACCCGACCGCGAGCCTCCAGCCGATGCTCTCGATCGGCTCGCAGCTGACCGACCACATGCGGCACCACCTCGGCCTGTCACGCGCCGCCGCGAGGACCCGCGCCGTCGAGCTGCTGGAGCGGGTGCGCGTGCCGTCGCCGGAGGCGGCGCTGCAGCGGTATCCGCACCAGTTCTCGGGCGGCCAGCTGCAGCGCATCGCGATCGCCAGCGCGATCGCCTGCGAGCCGAAGGTGCTGATCGCCGACGAGCCGACCACCGCGCTCGACGTCACGGTGCAGGCGGGTGTGCTGCGGCTGCTCCGGGAGCTGACGGACGACCTCGGTCTCGCCGTGCTGCTCGTGACGCACGACCTCGGCGTGATGTCCGCGATCGCCGACACCGTCGCGGTCATGCGCACCGGGATCGTCGTCGAGCACGGCACGCGCTACCAGGTGATCCGGGAGCCGAAGACGGCGTACGCCCGCGAGCTCGTCGAGTCCCTGCCGCACACGCCGCCCCCGGGCGCCGGGGAGGAGTCGTCATGACCCGGCTCGCGGTGGAGGGGGCGACGGTCACGTACCGGCAGCCCGGCCGCGGCGTGCTCACCGCGGTCGACGGCGTCGACCTCGAGGTCGCCGCCGGCGAGGTCGTCGGGCTCGTGGGAGAGTCCGGCTGCGGCAAGTCGACGCTCGCCCGCGCGATCTGCGGGCTCGAGCCGCTCACGGCCGGCCGGATCCTGCTCGACGGCGAGCCCGTCGCGAAGCTCGGGCTGCGGGCGCGCGACGTGCCCCTCAGACGGATCCAGATGGTGTTCCAGAACCCGTACGCGTCGCTGAACCCGCGGCGGCGGGTCGGCGCGCAGATCGAGGACGGCAGGAAGGTGGCGGCGGGCGAGGTGCCGTCGGTGACCGAGCTGCTGGAGTCCGTGGGCCTCGACGCAGCGGCGGCGGCGCGCTACCCGCACGAGTTCTCGGGCGGCCAGCGGCAGCGCGTTGCGATCGCCCGCGCGATGGCCGCGGGACCGGATCTGCTCATCGGCGACGAGCCGATCGCCTCCCTCGACGCGAGCCTGCAGTCCCGGGTCGCCACGCTGATGCGGAACATCGCGCTCGAGCAGGGCGCGTCGCTGCTGTTCATCAGCCACGACCTCGCGGTCGTCCGGGTGATCGCCGACCGCATCGCCGTGATGCAGGCCGGCCGCATCGTCGAGCAGGGACCGGCGGAGCAGGTGTGGGCGGCGCCGCAGCACCCCTACACGCGTCGCCTGCTGGCCGCGATCCCGATCGCCGACGGCCTGGGCCACCTCCCGGCGATGTAGGGGTGGTGTTCACGGATCAGGAGATTCGGCGGCGCGAAGCGCCCCGAATCTCCTGATCCGTGAACACCGTGGTCAGCGCGCGGCGCGGAAGCAGCCGTCGATGTGGTCGTCGACCAGACCTGCGGACTGCATGAGCGAGTAGACCGTGGTCGGGCCGACGAAGCCGAGACCCTCGCGCTTCAGCGCCTTCGCGAGCGCTTTCGAGGTGCTCGTCGACCCCGGCACGTCGGCGAGGTCGGCAGGTGGCACGTGCTCGGCCAGCGCGGCGGGTTGGAAGGACCAGATCAGCCGGTCCAGTGCGCCGGTGCCGTCGCGAATGCGCAGCGCCGCGATGGCGCGGGCGTTCGAGATCGCGGCCTCGATCTTCTGCCGGTTCCGCACGATGCCGGCGTCCAGCAGCAGGCGTTCGACGTCGTCGTCACCGAACGCGGCGACCGCCTCCGGTTCGAACTGCGCGAACGCGTCCCGGAACGCCGGGCGCTTCCGCAGGATGATGATCCAGGAGAGACCGCTCTGGAACCCCTCGAGCGTCAGCTTCTCGAACAGGGCGCGGTCGTCGTGCAGCGGGACCCCCCACTCGTCGTCGTGGTACGCGGTGTAGAGCGCGCCGGCGGCCCACGGGCAGCGGGATCGGCCGTCGGGTCCGGGCACGGCGATCATGGTCGGCAGGGTAGCGGGAGCGGGGAGCACGCCAGGACGGTACGAGCGCCGGTGTGCGGCGCGGCCCGGGAACCGTGCTCCGAGGGCGGATCGGGCCTGGGGAGGAGCGGATCGCGGGCCGCGGCCTCAGCTCAGCGAGATCAGGACGGCGTCGCCCCAGTTCAGCGTGCTGGCGTAGAGGATCCAGGCGAGGTAGGGGATCAGCAGCACGGCCGCCCATCGGGACACCGGCCATGCGGCCGCGATCGTCGCCACGACGAGCAGGTCGAGCATGACGATGATGACGACCCCGATCCAGAGCGCCGCGTTCCCGATGAGCGCGAATCCGCCGAAGAACACGGGTGTCCAGACCGCGTTGACCGCCAGCTGCACCACGTACAGGGCGAGTGCCGCGCGCGCGCGACGGAGCCAGAGCAGCCAGCCCGACACCGCGATCAGCGTGTACAGCACGCTCCAGACGGCGCCGAACGCCCAGTTCGGCGGTGTCCAGGTCACGTGCGGCTGCGACTCGTACCAGCCGTTCACGCCGCTGATCGAGACGATGCTGCCGAATCCCGCCACCGCGGCGGCGATGAGGACGAAGAGCGCCAGCACACCGACGTCTCCTGCCGAGACCCGGCGCCGCGGCCGCTGCAGATCGCTCGATCGGCTGGAGGTCGTGTAGGACAGAGGGGCTCCTTTGACGACAACAGACTAGGCGGAGGGAGCCGACGACGGCTCGGGTCACTCCCGGCCGAGTCGGCCCGAGATCGCCGCGACCTTCGACGGCCGTCCCACGGCGTGCTCCTCCGCATCCGCGATCGATAGCGATCCGATGACGGCGTTCACGCCCGCGAACCGCAGCGGCTCCGGCTCCCACCTGGGCGGGACCGTGCCGACCCACGGCAGGGCGGTGAGGGGAGTGCGCCGGTCCGTCACGAGGTCCGCGACCGTGCGGCCGGCGAGGTTGGCGGTCGCGACGCCGTCGCCGACGTAGCCGCCCGCGACGACGACCCGGCCCCCCGCCACCGGGGAGACGAACGGGTGCCAGTCGCGCGGGACGCCGAGCGGGCCGCCCCAGCGATGGGTGAAGCGGACGCCCTCGGCCGCGGGGAACAGTGCCGTGACCGCGCGTTCGAGGTGCGCGTGCACGCGCGCGGACCGGTCGTACCCGGGCCGGATGGCGCTGCCGAAGTGGTACCGCGCGCCTCGCCCGCCGAACACGAGCCGGTCGTCGGCGGTCCGCTGCCCGTAGACGAGGTTGTGCCGGAAATCGGTGACCGTCGCACCGCGAGGCAGACCGATCCGCTCCCACACGGCCTCGGGCATCGGCGCCGTCGCGAGCACGAGCGAGTAGAGCGGCAGGATGCGCCGCCCGACGCCCGGCAGCTCGGACCCCCACGCCTCCGTCGCGATCACGACGCGGTCGGCGATCACGGTGCCCTCGGTGGTGGTGACCCGGCCCGGCTCGACGCCCGTGACCCTGGTGCCCTCGAAGATCCGGGCGCCCAGCTCCTCCGCCGCCCGCGCGAGTCCGCGGACCAGCTTGCCGGGATGGAGGCTCGCGCACGCCTCGGTGAAGAGGGCGTCGCCGAGCGCGTCCCCGCTGATCCGGGTGGGGACGGCGAGTCCCGCCTCCTCCGCCTGGTGCTGCTCGTCGGCCGCGGCGCGGTCGGCGAGCTCGGACCGGATCAGCGAGTAGGTGCCCTTGCGGTCGAAGTCGCAGTCGATGCCGAGCGAGGCGGCAGCGCGGCCGACCTCCGCCACGGTGTCGACCATCGCGATGGTCATCGCCGTCGCGGCATCGGCCCCGTGCCGACGGACCAGCTCGGCGTGGCCGACCGGGAAGAGGGCGGAGGCCCAGCCGCCGTTGCGGCCGGAGGCGCCGAAGCCGGCGAACTCCCGCTCCACGACGACGACCCGCGCGTCCGGTTCCCGCTCGAGCACCGACACCGCCGTCCAGAGCCCGGTGAAGCCGGCGCCGACGATGCAGACGTCCGCCGCGACGTCGCCCGGCAGCGCCGCCCGCGGTGCGAGGTCGTCGATGTCCTTCGTGACCAGGTCGTCCAACCAGAAGCTGACCCCGCGGGGGTCGGTCACAGGCGCGTCCACGCCTCGGTCAGCACGCCGCGCAGGATGCTCTCGATCTCGTCGAACTCCCGCGCGCCGATCGTCAGCGGCGGAGCGAGCTGGATCACGGGGTCGCCGCGGTCGTCGGCGCGGCAGTACAGCCCGGCCTCGAACAGCGCTGCGGACATGAAGCCGCGCAGCAGGCGCTCGGACTCGGCGGCGTCGAAGGTCTCCTTCGTCGCCTTGTCCTTCACCAGCTCGATCCCGAAGAAGTAGCCGTCACCGCGTACGTCGCCGACGATCGGCAGGTCGAGCAGCCGCTCGAGCGATGCGCGGAACAGGGGGCTGTTCGCGCGCACCCGCTCGTTCAGCCCCTCCTCCTCGAAGATCGCGAGGTTCTCCAGCGCGACCGCTGCGGAGACGGGGTGGCCGGCGAACGTGTAGCCGTGCGCGAACGAGGTGTCGCCGTGCCGGAACGGCTCGTAGATGCGGTCCGACACGATCGTCGCGCCGATGGGGGAGTAGCCGCTCGTCATCGCCTTCGCGCAGGTGATCATGTCCGGCTGGTAGCCGAACACGTCGCAGGCGAAGGTCGACCCGATCCGGCCGAACGCGCAGATCACCTCGTCGGAGACGAGCAGCACGTCGTGCCGGTCGCAGATCTGCCGTACCCGTGCGAAGTACGCGGGAGGGGGAGGGAAGCAGCCGCCGGAGTTCTGCACGGGCTCGAGGAACACCGCGGCGACCGTGTCCGGGCCCTCGAGCAGGATCTGCTGCTCGATGCGGTCGGCGGCCCACAGCCCGAACGCCTCCAGGTCGTCGGTCGGGCCGCCCGCCTCCTCCGCGCGGTAGAAGTTCGTGTTCGGCACCCGGAACGAGCCGGCCGGCAGCGGTTCGAACTGCGCCTTCATGCTCGGGAGGCCCGTGATCGACAGGGCCCCGTGCGGTGTGCCGTGGTAGGCGTACTGGCGCGAGATGACCTTGTACTTGTTCGGCTTGCCGGTCAGCTTGAAGTAGTTCTTCGCGAGCTTGAAGGCGGTCTCCACCGCCTCGCCGCCACTCGTCGAGAAGAACACCCGGTTCAGGTCGCCGGGCGCCGCGAGGGCGAGGCGCTCGGCCAGCTCGATCGCGGAGGGGTGCGCGTACGACCAGATCGGGAAGAACGCGAGCTGCTCCGCCTGCTTCGCCGCCGCCTCCGCGAGCCGCCGTCGGCCGTGCCCGGCGTTCACGACGAAGAGCCCGGAGAGGCCGTCGATGTACTTCCGGCCCGCCGAGTCCCAGATGTGGTGGCCCTCGCCCTTGACGATGATCGGCACACCGTCCTTCTCGAGCGCGCTCTGCCGGGAGAAGTGCAGCCAGAGGTGCTCGCGCGCTTTCCGCTGCAGCTCCCCGTCGGTCGCGGTGGCGGTGGCGGGCACGAGCTGGTCGGTCACGGTCACGGGTATCCCCTTCTCACCGGACGCCCCAGTGGTAGGCCTGCTTGCGGAGCTGGAGGTAGACGAACGTCTCCGTCGAGGTGACGCCGGGCAGCGTGCGGATCTCGCTGTTCAGCAGCTCGATCAGGTCGTCGTCGTTCTCGCAGACGACCTCGGCGAGCAGGTCGAAGGTACCCGCGGTCATCACCACGTAGTCCACCGCGGAGATCTCCACCAGCTGGTCCGCGACCTCGCGGACATCGCCCGAGACCCGGATGCCGATCATCGCCTGCCGGGTGAAGCCGAGCTGCATCGGGTCCGTGACCGCGACGATCTGCATGACCCCGGTCTCGGTGAGGCGCTGCACGCGCTGCCGCACGGCCGCCTCGGACAGGCCGACGTGCTTGCCGATGTCGGCGTAGGACCGGCGGCCGTCGTCCTGCAGCTGGTCGATGATCGCCTTCGACACGTCGTCGAGCACCGCTCGGTCACGCGGCCGGGACGTCATGACCGTCGAGTCTGTCAGGCGCGGCGGTGGCCCGCCACCGGATCCGTCGTGCGGTCGGGTGTGGACGGTCGAGATCCACCGTCGCGGGCGCGAATGAGCGGGCGGTAGGTTCGTGCCATGGCGGGCACCACGGCACTCGGGAACTTCATCGGCGGCGAGCTGCGGACCAGCGGCGCGGGCACCATCGACCTGATCTCGCCGGTGACGGAGGAGGTCTACGGCACCTCCGTCGACTCCGGCGCCGAGCAGGTCGACGGCGCATTCCGGGCGGCGAGGACGGCGTTCGCGACCTGGCGCGAGACGACGCCCAGCGAGCGCCAGCTCGCGCTGTTCCGCATCGCCGACGCGGTGGAGGCGCGCGCCGACGAGTTCGCCGCGCTCGAGTCGAAGGACACCGGCAAGCCGCTCGGCTCCCTCGTCGAGGACGAGATCCTCGTCTCCGTCGACCAGATCCGGTTCTTCGCCGGCGCCGCCCGGAACCTCGAGGGCCGGAGCGCGGGCGAGTACCTGAAGGACCACACCTCCTTCATCCGCCGCGAGCCGGTGGGCGTGATCGGACAGGTCACGCCCTGGAACTACCCGCTCAACATGGCGACCTGGAAGTTCGCGCCCGCGCTCGCAGCCGGCAACACGGTCGTGTTGAAGCCCTCCGAGACCACCCCCTCCTCCACGCTCCTGCTCGCGGAGGTCGCTGCCGAGTTCCTGCCTGCCGGGGTGCTGAACGTGATCACCGGCGGCCGCGAGACCGGGGCGGCCATGGTCGACCACCCGATCCCCGCCATGATCTCGATCACCGGCTCCGTCCGCGCAGGCATGGCGGTCGCGAAGGCGGCGTCGGGCGACCTGAAGCGCGTGCACCTCGAGCTCGGCGGCAAGGCGCCGGTCATCGTGTTCGACGACGCCGACATCGAGCTGGCCGTCGAGGGCATCGTGACCGCCGGCTACTTCAACGCCGGCCAGGACTGCACCGCGGCGACGCGGATCCTGGTGCAGGAGGGCATCCACGACGAGTTCGTCGCCGCGCTCGCGGAGTACGTCCGCGACCACGCCACGACCGGGACGCCCGACGAGGACGTGCTGTTCGGCCCGGTCAACAACGCCGACCAGTTCGCCCGCGTCGCCGGTTTCGTCGACCGCCTCCCCGACCACGCGAAGGTCGAGACCGGCGGCACGCGGCACGGCGAGCGCGGCTACTTCTGGAACGCGACGATCGTGTCGAACCTGCGGCAGGACGACGAGGCGGTGCAGGAGGAGATCTTCGGCCCGATCCAGACCGTGCAGCGCTTCCGCGACGAGGCGCAGGCGATCGAGTGGGCGAACGACGTGCAGTACGGGCTGTCGTCCTCCATCTGGACGCGCGACCACGGCACGGCGATGCGCGTCTCTCGCGCGCTCGACTTCGGCTGCGTGTGGATCAACACCCACATACCGCTCGTCGCCGAGATGCCGCACGGCGGCTTCAAGCACTCCGGCTACGGCAAGGATCTCTCCAGCTACGGCTTCGAGGACTACACTCGGCTGAAGCACGTCATGTCCTACATCGGAATCTGAGCGCGCCACAGCACCCTTCGGTCGGGCAGCATCGATTCGGCGGCTCGGCGGCGCTGTGTGCAGAAGCGCTGCGGTGAGAGCGCTGCGGGTATCGACGGGGGACGGCTTCAGGCAATGGCAGGCGCCTACTACTCGGCAGACGTGCTGGAACCGGGCGCCGACTGGCGGCTGCTCGTCACGGAACGCTTCCTCGCCGCCTTCGGGCCCGCGACGACCGTGTCGACGATGAGCACGCTGTGGCGGATCGCCGCGGACGAGACGCTCGGCCTCGACGCGCTGATCGCCGCGATCCCGGTCCGCGGCGTCGCTGCGGTCGACTCGTACGCGATCGCCGCCCTCGGGCGGACGATGACGTTCGTGGTCCGCGGGGGCGGCTGCGCCGACGTCTCGGTCGCCGGGCGGGTGCGCCGCGTCGACGCACGGGGATCGGAGCCCTGGTACGTCGCCGAGATCACCGGCGTCGAGCGGTTCGCGGTCGGGCCCCTGCAGCGGTCGCCCGGCGATCTCGTGCAGCAGCCGCAGGACCTGCCGATCGACGGTGGCGTCGTCTTCGGGCCGTGGCTCGGCTGGTCCGCGGAGTCGGCGGTCGTTCCGCCGCCCCGATCCGCGCCCGCGCCGGTGCAGGCGCCCCATCAGCCGGCTCTGCACACGCTCGATCCGAACGACACGAACGTGCTCGGCGACCTCGGGCGTCGCGCGGCGTCCCTCCGCCGGCACCGCGGGGAACCCCCCGCGACCGCTCCGACGCCCGAGACCCAGTCGGCGACCGCGTTCCGGCTCGGCGAGCGCGCCCCCGAGCGGGTCGACGCGCCGGTCTACGTCGGCCGTCAGCCGCGCAGCCCGCGGGTGACCGGAGGGGTGCTGCCGCGCCTCGTGCGGGTCGAGAGCCCGAGCCGCGAGGTGTCCGCGACGCACATCGAGCTGCGTCCGACGCGGGAGGGCCTGCTGCTCACCGACCTCGAGTCGACGAACGGCACCGTGGTCCGCCAGCCCGGCACGGGAGTGCGTCGCCTCGAGTCGGGAGAGTGCCTGCCGGTCGTTCCCGGTACGCTCATCGACATCGGCGACGGGAACGTCATCGAGATACTCGCCTACCGCTGATCGTTCAACCCGCTGACCGGTCCGTGTTCCGGGGCCCCACCGCGAAGGAGCAGGCCGCACAGGTGACGGAGATCGGAACGAGCAGCGGGCCCCGGCGCGTCGCGCTGCCGACGGGCGCCGGCGCAGTCGTCCTGGCTTGGGGAACCGCGACCGACGTCGGTCATCGCCGGCAGGCGAACGAGGACAGCTTCATCGCCGTCCCGCCGATCTTCGCCGTCGCGGACGGCATGGGCGGCCACGCTGCGGGTGACCTGGCGAGCGATGCGGTCGTCGAGCGGCTCCGCACCGCGGCGAAGGACGGGTTCGTGACGCCCGCCGCGATCGGTCTCGCCCTCGCGCAGGCGTCGCACGACATCGCCCACCTCGACGGCACGGCCCTCACCGGAGCGGGCACGACCGTGACCGGTGTCGCACTGACCGTGTCGGGCGACGACCCGTACTTCGCGGTCTTCAACGTCGGGGACTCGCGGGTGTACCGCTGGTTCGACGGCGAGTTCGAGCAGGTGACGGTCGACCACTCGGTGGTGCAGGAACTCGTCGATGCGGGCGCGATCACCCGCATCCAGGCGGACACCCACCCCGACAGCAACGTGATCACCCGGGCGGTCGGCTTCAACGAGCCGCCGATGCCGGACTACTGGATGCTGCCGATCGAGGCCGGTGTCCGCATGCTCGCGTGCTCCGACGGGCTCACCAAGGAGGTGGGGGAGGAGCGCATCCAGGCGCTCGTCTCCGCAGGCTCACCCCCCGACGCCACCGCGCAGGCGCTGGTCCGCGAGGCGCTGGAGGCCGGCGGCCGCGACAACGTGACCGTCGTCGTGGTCGACGTGATCGAGGTCGAGCC